>JAOUEB010000002.1 GCA_029858925.1 Nitrospira sp. | reverse complement strand
CCGTCCGCCTCGCACCGTCGGCCGAGCGGGTGACGCGAGCGTCGGTCGGTAGAAAGGGCCTGTGGCCTATGGCCGAAGCAGATTAAGCATATGAGTCTTGAGTGGAGAGTTTTCAGATGTACCTCAGCGTTGTCAATTCACAACTGTCCGGCTCAGTCCCGTGCTATGCGCCATCAGCTGTCAGCTCTTGTCCTCAGCGAGACACCTTTCACGAGATGCGAGCGACAAAGAAAATGGAACAGCGGATCGGCTGTGTCTTGGCGTGCAAAGACAGGTGATTGCTGTAAGACAAGTCATAATTCATAGCCATAAATGGCAGAGTTGACAGCGACAGTCAGAAAGAGGTATACGTTGACCTAATTCCTACGGGAATACTAAAGAATGAAAGTGTCTCGACGCGCAACGTATGGAATCATGGCAGTTATTGATCTGGCAATGAATGGGAAGGATGCTCCAGTTCAGGCCAGGGCCATTGCAAAACGGCAAGCGATTCCGATCAAATTTCTGGAGCAGGTCCTCCATTCCTTGAAGAAGGCTGGGCTTATTGATAGTCTCCGGGGCGCGCAAGGCGGCTATTTGCTGCTGAAAGAGCCGTCCTCTCTTTCGGTTGCGGATATTCTCGAAGTATTGGATGGACCGGTGCTTCATCATGCCGTCCATCGAGACTCGCCGCTCGACCGGCATCTGCCCGAGCAAGAACTGTTGCTTGGACATGTCTGGAAGCAAGTGGCTGAAGCCGAGCACCAGGTGCTCCATCGAATCACGATCACGGAGTTAGCCGGACGTCAGCGCGCGATCGAAGAGCACCGTAATCCGATGTACCACATCTAAGGAATGAAGACTGGGAATTGCGTTCAGCAACGAGTGTTTCTGCCTGAACGTCAGCGAGAGGAGATGCGGCCATGACTCCCCAACGGCTCCAACCAGCAGACATCAAGACCGCTCCTATTCCATCCGCCATTGCGGAGGAAATCGAAACCTTCGAAGCCGAGGCCATGCGGTTGCTTGCCGGCGAAGGTTCCTCCGACCTCTTCAGGCCGTTCCGCTTGCAGCACGGGATTTATGGACAGCGGCAACCCGGTGTGCAGATGGTCCGGATCAAGATTCCGTTCGGAGGGATTTCCGCCAATCAGCTTCGCCGAGTCGCGGAACTAACCGATCGCCACGCCACCGCCGTCGGTCATGTCACAACGCGTCAGGACATCCAATTGCATTTCGTCGAGCTGAAGGATGTGCCGACGATCATGCGCGGCTTGGCCGAAGTCGGGTTGACGACGAGGGAGGCCTGCGCCAATACGGTCCGCAACGTGACGGCTTGCCATTTGGCCGGTGTCTGCCGGGGTGAAGTCTTTGATGTCACGCCCTATGCGAAGACGGTGGCCTATCATCTCCTGCGCAATTCGCTCAACCAGAGTTTGCCGAGGAAGTTTAAGATCGCCTTCTCGGGATGCGCGCACGATTGCGCCCTGACTCCTATCCATGACATTGGCTTGTTGGCCGTGACGCGAACAGACGGAGCCATCGGCTTTCGTATGGTGGCCGGCGGTGGGCTGGGGTCCGCGCCGCGCGTTGCGCAACTCTTGCGGGAGTTTACGCCGATGGACGAGCTGATTCCGAGCATTGAAGCCGTCATCAAAGTGTTCGACACGCTCGGGAACCGGAAGAACAGGAACAAAGCTCGTCTGAAGTTCGTCATCGACAAGCTGGGATTTGAAGAATTCAAGCGCAGATGGGAAGCGGCCTATGCCTCAATGGGCCACAGTCTGCCCAAGCCTGAGCCGATCCGGCTTCTCCAACATCACGATGAGCCGCCGGTGCTTATCATGCCGACCAGAAACGGATCGGGCCCTGCTGCGGCGAACGGACATGGACATGCCGGTCACATCGGGCATGAAACACCATTACAAATGTGGAAACGGACGAACGTGGTGCCCCAGAAGCAAGAGGGATACGTCACGGCGGCCATCAAGCTTTTTATGGGCGACATTACGTCGGAGCAAATGCTGTTTGTGGCCGACCTTGCGGAGCGCTATTCCAACGGCAATCTCAGGACGACCATCAATCAGAACCTCGTTATCCGATGGGTTCCAGAAGACCGTGTTGAGGCCCTCTACGACGACTTATCCTTGCACGGCTTGGCCGATCCGGGAGCCGAGTTGGTGGAGGATATCATCGCCTGCCCCGGCACCGATACCTGCGGATTGGGCATCACCTCTTCCAAGGGGTTGGCGCGCGCGCTGGCCGAGGTCTTTCCGCCCGGCCGAGTACCGGAGGATTTAGCGGGCGTCGATGTGAAAATCAGCGGCTGCCACAACTCCTGCGCGCAGCACCACATTTCCACGATCGGTCTGCACGGAGTCGGCAAACGCCTGGGCAACCATGTCGCCCCGCACTATGAGCTGCACCTGGGCGGCTCCGTCAACGGCACGCCCCGCATCGGCCAGATGACGGTCAAGCTGCCGGCTAAAGCCGTGCCGGCGGCGCTTACTCATTTGATGGACGTCTATCGGCGCGACCGCTTGGCGAATGAAGGCCTTCCTGGCTTCATCATTCGTGTGGGAAAAAACAAATTAAAAGACGAATTGATTCCCTACACGATCGTTCCAGCCTATGAAGACGATCCGACCTTCTACTACGACTGGGAGGGAGAGGAAGAGTTTATCCTCGAAGATCTTGGACCGGGCGAGTGCGCCGGCGGGGCTCTGGAAATGATAGAAAACGGCATCCTCGAAGCAGACCAAGAACTCTACCAGGCGAAGCTCCTGGTGGACAACCACCAGTATTCCGTCTCCGTCAACAAGTCGTACCGTGCGGTGCTGGCGGCAGCGAAAGCCTTGCTGGTGACGGAGGGGCTTGAGCCATCGACCGATTCTGAAACCTTTATCGAGTTTGACAGCCGAATTGCTCAAAAGGGCACGGTATCCCCGATCTACCGGAATTTGAATAAGACCGTGGGTGATCTCGGCCCCAAGGAGACGACGGAGATATCGGCGCGGGAGAAGATGGCCTTTGCCAAAGGATTCGTCGATGCCTGCCGGGCGGCGACAGAACAAATGGGCAAGGATCTGAAGTTGGCTGCAGTGCAGGAAGTACAGGCTCCACCACCGCCGGCACCGGCGCCGGTCGAGGTGGCAACGGCCGCTCCTGTTCAGACCGGCGCGCCGGTATACGACTTGCGTGGCGTGGCCTGCCCGCTCAATTATGTGAAGACGAAGCTGAAATTGGAAATGATGGATGCCGGCGAGCAGCTGGAAGTCTGGCTGGATGCGGGCGAGCCAATTAAAAACGTGCCGATGAGCCTTAAGAACGATGGCCACAAAGTGTTGCTGCAAGAGGCGTTGGAATTAGACGCCACGCACTATCGAGTGCTGGTCGAAAAGGTCGGGGAGTAAGAGAAAGTCAGGTTGATGATGGCGTCAAACGGTGGGGCCGGATCGATGGCCGATCTCAAGGGATGGAGTGATTCGCTCGAATCGCAGCAGCCTCAGGGCGTGCTGGCGGCAGTCCTCCCGCGCTACGCCCCAAAGATTGTCCTGGCATGTAGTTTTGGAGCGGAAGATGTCGTATTGGTTGATATGGTCCATCGGATCAATCCGAGCGTGCCGCTCTTCTATCTGGACACTGATTTTCTCTTCCCGGAAACCTATGCGACTCGGGATCGTATTATCGAGCGGTACCAGTTGAGGCCGGCGCAAGTGATCCAGGTGAAATCGCTACTCACACCAGAGCAACAAGCTCGACAATACGGCGATGTCCTTTGGGTCAGCGAACCAGATCGATGCTGCCAATTGCGGAAGGTTGAGCCGTTGGCCCGTGTCTTACAAGGGTACGATGCCTGGATCACCGGCATCCGGCGGGACCAAGCGCCCACCAGGGCCAACGCTGGGTTGATCGAGTGGGATGCCAAGTTTGGTCTTGTGAAAGTGAATCCCTTGGCGCGCTGGACGTGGGCCGATGTATGGACCTACATCAAGGTTTACGAGGTTCCCTATAACCCGCTTCACGATCGGCATTATCCCAGTATCGGGTGCACCCATTGCACGAAGCCGGTCATGCCTGGCGAGGATCCCCGTTCCGGTCGCTGGCAGGGGAGTGCGAAAACAGAATGCGGATTGCATAAGGCCTAAATGCCGATTCAAGACATCATTGCCAAAATTGGGAAGGGGCCGAAGGCCTCCAAGGACTTGACGTGGGAAGAGTCTAAGCATGCCATTAAGGCGTTGATCGAAGGAGCCGCGACCCCGGCGCAGGTAGGGGCGTTTTTGATGGCGATGCGGTTCAAGTCTGAGTCGGTCACGGAATTGGCCGCCATGACGGCCGCCGCCAGGCAATACGTGCCTCCGCTCGCCGTTTCACGAACTGCCGCCTTAGTCGATGTTCCCAGCTATGCCGGGAAACAGGATACGTTCCATGCGCTGATCGCCGCATCGGTCGTCGCGGCTTCAGCCGGCGTGACGGTGCTGATGCACGGATACGATGGAGTTCCCGGACGCCCCGGCAGCGCCGGGGTGTTGCAGGCGCTGGGCATTCCCATCGACTCTGAACCCAAGGTGGCGACCGAGGCGCTGAATAAGAAGGGCTTTGCCTATTTGGACATCGGCCTCTACCATCCGCCGGTCTACCGGTTTCTGGAAATGCGCCAGGAGCTTGGAGTCAGAAATGTATTTCATCCGATCGCGAGGCTTCTGAACCCGGCGCGAGCCGCCTCCCAGGTGGTCGGATTATCCCATCCGCCGCACTTCGAGAAAACAGTCGAAGCCTTGCGCATGCTCGGTTGTCCGCGCGGGCTCGTGATCCGTGGGGTCGAGGGCGATCCCGAGTTGTCTCTCTCTGCGGTCACAAGAGTGCTCGAATTACGGAATGAGCGCATTGCGCCGCTGGGAGTGGCGCCCAAGGATTTTGGTTTGCCGTCCGGTTCTACGCGAGAGATGGCGGGGTTTCCGCCGGCGCAGCGGGATAAGGAAGCGGACTTGCTCCGGCGAATTCTTCAGAATAAGGCGCAGGGCGGGCCGCGAGACTGGGTGCTCATGAATGCCGCGATGCTGCTCTATGCGGCGGGGAAGGGCGAGTCGCTCACCGCCGGCTATCTCATGGCGCGGGCGGCGATCGAAGAGGGCGCGGCGGCGCGCAAGCTGGATGAGTTGGCGCAGGAATCAGTGGCGATGGCCAAGTCATGAGGGGGCATTGCGCATGGAGTGCCCGACCACTCAACATTGAAAACTCAACACTGAGAACGCAATTATGAAACATCTGCGGCAACTGGAAGATCAAAGTGTCTATATCTTGCGGGAAGCCTACAAGCATTTCGACAATCTCGGCATGCTCTGGTCGATGGGCAAAGATTCCACCGTGCTGTTATGGCTGGCGCGGAAGGCGTTCTTCGGCCATGTGCCGTTCCCATTACTTCACGTCGATACGAGCTACAAGATTCCGGCTATGATCGAGTATCGCGACAGGCTGGCCCGTGAATGGGGGCTGGATTTGGTCGTCGGTCAAAATAAAGACGCGCTGGCTGCCGGCATGAATCACACCCTGGGTCGCGTCATGTGCTGCACCGCGCTGAAGACGAATGGGCTGAAACAATTGTTGGAACACAAAGGGTACACGGGCGTCATTCTGGGGGTCCGGGCGGATGAAGAAGGGACGAGGGCGAAAGAACGCTATTTCTCTCCCCGTGACAAGCATGGTGATTGGGATTTTCGTGATCAGCCGCCGGAACTCTGGGATCAGTATAAGACGACGTTCCCTCCCGGCACGCACATCCGTATCCATCCGCTGCTGGATTGGACTGAAATCAATATTTGGGAATACATCAAGCTCGAGAGCATTCCGTTTATCGATCTCTACCTCGACAAGGGCGACGGCACCCGCTATCGCAGCCTGGGCTGTGCCCCCTGCACGACGCCGATCAAGTCGACGGCGAAATCGGTGGACGACATTATCGAAGAACTTCGCCACACGACGGTGGCGGAGCGGTCGGGCCGCGCGCAAGATGAAGGCCGCGGCATGGAGATGCTGAGGAAAGACGGGTACATGTAACGGCAGAATGCAGAAACGAGCGTCCAGCGTCGTTCTCGGCCCGAAACAATCCTCCACGTACCTCAGAGGGTACGCCTCCGGTTGTTTCTCACCTGCGGCCTTCCTGGCCGGCGCGTTTGAGCATTCTGAGGAGTGACGCAATGAATATCGTGGTCAGCAAACCTTCTGAGAGTCTGAACATCGTGATCGTGGGCCATGTGGATCACGGCAAGTCTACGTTGCTGGGGCGGCTCTATGCCGATACCGGCTCGTTGCCGGACGGCAAGCTCGAAAAGGTGCAGGCGATTTGTCGGCAGCAGGGAAAAGAATTTGAGTATGCGTTTCTGTTCGATGCGTTTCTGGAAGAGCAGGAACAAGGGATCACGATCGATACGGCTCGCACGTTCTTCATCTGGAAAGGACGCCAATACATCATCATCGATGCGCCGGGCCACAAAGAATTTCTCAAAAATATGATCTCCGGCGCCGCGCGCGCCGAGGCGGCGATTTTGCTGATCGATGCGTTGGAAGGCGTGAAAGAACAGTCGAAGAAACACGGCTACCTGCTGTCCTTGCTGGGCGTCCGGCAGTTCGCCGTTGTCGTCAATAAGATGGACTTGATCGGCTATCGGCAGGATGTGTTCGACGGGATCGAGAAGGAGTATCGGGAATTTCTGGGGCAGTTTAAGGCCGCCCCGACACACTTTATTCCTGTCAGTGCCAAGCTCGGGGACAACATCGCCAATCGCAGCGAGGCCATGTCCTGGTACACCGGCCCGACGGTGTTGGATACGTTGAGCCTGTTCAAGAAAGAAGCAGCCCGGTCTGAGCAGCCGCTCAGACTGCCGGTGCAGGACGTGTACAAGTTCGACGCGCGCCGAATCATTGCCGGACGTATCACAGCGGGCCGCGTAAAGGTCGGGGACCATCTCGTCTTTTCGCCGTCGAACAAGCGGGCCAACGTGAAATCCGTCGAAGCCTTCAATATCGAGCCGCAGCCCATGATGGGCGAGGCGGGGCAGTCGATCGGCGTCACGTTGGACGAGCAGATTTTTGTGGAGCGCGGCGAAATCGCGTCGCACCAGGAGCAGCTGCCGTCGGTATCCACGGCGTTTCGCGCGAATGTGTTTTGGCTGGGGAAGAGAGCTCTTGAAAAGGGGCGCAAATACCTGCTTCGTGTTGCGACCAAAGAGGTGGACTGCGAAGTCGCGGCCATCCATCGCATCATCGACACGATGGATTTGGCCCAACAGCAGGGCAGTAATACGGTCGGCAAGAACCAAGTGGCGGAGTTGACCGTGCGCGCGAAGATGCCGCTGGCGTTCGACCTCTCCTCGTCGTTTGAAGCCACCGGCCGGTTTGTCCTCGTCGACGAGTACGATATTGCCGGGGGCGGTATCATTACGGAACTGGTGCATGACGACCAGGAATTTCTGCGGGACGAAGCGAGGCGCCGGGATTTCGCCTGGGTAAAAGGCGACGTCGGCATTGAAGATCGCGCCAAGCAATATGGTCATCGGGCGGCGGTGGTGTTGTTTACCGGCGGGCGGCATACTGGCAAGTCGCTCCTTGCCAGAAAACTGGAGGGGCGGCTGGTGGCCGACGGACGCCATGCCTATCTCTTGGACGGCGAAAATTTGCGGCGCGGGCTCGATGCCGATCTGAGCAAGGAAGAACGGGGCCAGACGGCAGAGATGGCCCGCCGGTACGGCGAAGTCGCGTGGTTGTTGATGGATACGGGGCTGATCGTCGTCTCCACCACGAATCCGTTTGGGCTGGCGTATCGGGAGGCGGTGCAAGCGATTCGGACGCTTGTCCATCCGGCGCCGGTCATTGCCATCCATATGAGCAAGACGGAGGAAGAGCCGCCGCCCAACACGGACATCGTCCTGAGCGGCCCAATGGATGTCGATGCCGCGGTCAAGCAAGTTATGGACGAGCTGAAACGGCGGGGCGTACTGGCCGAGGCCATCGGCGCGAAGCCGACATTCCAGTATTCGATTTAGCAGACATCCTCCTTACGATGAGGGCTGCAGGTGGTGTTCTGCCTGGTTCGGAGGGTGCGGTTTGACTCATCGGAAATGCGCGTGTTAGCGTAACCGACCCATGGCTTTACAGTGAGGACCTGACGGCTATTCTTAGGCTGCGGGGAGAGGAGTCTTTATGAAATTTGTCTGTCTCAATTGCGAAACCTATATGAGCCTCGAGAAGGTCGAAAAACCCGCTGAGGGCTCCCTCGGTGTCTTCTTCGGCTGTCCGTCCTGCAATGCGAAGTTTTCGATGGTCACCAATACGGGCGAGACCAGTATGATGAATGCCTTAGGGTTGAAGCTGAGCCCGAAGTCCGCGCCTGACGCGTCGATGGAGGGATTGCGCGCACTCGCCGGAAACGGTCAGGCTGCGTCTGCTGCGACTCAACCGGCGGCATCAATGCCGGCTGTGGCTGCCTCCGCTACGTCGCCTGCCAAGGCGCCTGAAAAAGCGAGCGGTTGTCCGTTCTCCGCCATGGTGGCCGAGATGGGGCTCACGAGCTCCGGCAAACCAGCCAACGGCGGGTCTGCCACGTCCGAGTTCACCTGGACTGCGGATGCCCAAGAGAAGCTCGACCGACTGCCCGCGTTTGTGAAACCCATGGTGCAGGGCAGCGTGGAAACCTACGCCCGCAAACAGGGCTTCAAGACGATTACGCTGCAAGTGATGGATGACTCGAAAAACGACTCGGCGAACGGCATGACCTGGTCGCGCGAGGCTGAACAGCGTTTGGAAAATATCCCGGACTTTATCCGTCCTATGGCGCGTAAGGAAGTCGAACGTGTCGCGAAGGAGCGTGGGTTGGCGACGATCACCGCCCAGGTGATGGATGAAGCCAAAGACAAGTTCATGAAGTTCATGTAAGACACGTATTCATAGCAGGCCATGTCATAAGGGCCCATCCAGCCGTCTGGATGGGCCCTTCATGTTAGCTTCGGTCTTTCTGAGCTCGGCCACGCCCTGCGGTACCCGCTGCCTGTATGGACCCGGCTCATGTTGCCGACCGCATTCGGTATCATCGGGGTCTTCTTGTTGGTGTGGAGCAACCACGATGCTTGGCCGGTCGGTTCGCTCAGCGTTGCGGCCACATTTTTTGGACAAGGCCCGGAAATCATTCAACACAAATTCTACGGGATCTTTGCCGCCATCGTGGCGGTGAGCGAGGCAGTTCGTCGAATCGGTTGGGTTTGTCATCCTGCCTGGGCCGCTCCGCTGGTCGCGTTCGGAATGATCGGAGCGCTGGTGCTGTTCGTTCATTCACCTGGAAATCACCCGGCCAATGAGACCATTGCGCTTCACCATGCTTTCTAGGGAGGCCTCGGTATGTGCGCCACATTATCGAAGGCGATGGCTTCCTGGACGCCAGGAGCATCGCCGATATAGTCCTGCGAAACGGTAAGCACTGGCGTGGGCGGTATGCGTGGTCCTGATGGGGCTTCAGCTCCTCGTACATTTCGAGTAGGCGGGTATCGCCAAGTTCTTGCGCAATTGACACCTTTCTTTAGCCTGTGCTAGGTCTACATTCCTAGCTGAATCTGATTCGTCGTTATCCTTAGCCGGCGTGAAAAGTAGGCTGGCATCGAGGAGGAATCCATGGGTGGACATAGCCATTGGGCGACCATCAAACGGCACAAAGGGGCTCAGGACGCTAAGCGCGGAAAGATCTTTACGAGAATCATTCGTGAGGTCACGATTGCAGCCCGTTCAGGCGGCGATCCTGACGGCAACCCCCACCTCCGTCTGGCTATCGCCAAGGCCAAAGAGGCCAACATGCCAGGCGATACGCTGAAGAAAGCCATTCAGCGGGGAACCGGCGAATTGCCAGGCGTCATCTACGAAGAATTCAGCTTGGAAGGATATGGGCCAGGAGGCACCGCGGTTCTCCTGGAAATCACCAGCGACAATCGCAATCGGACCGTGGCGGAAATCCGCAGCCTGTTCACCAAGAATCACGGGAATATGGCGGAGGCGGGGGCCGTCTCGTGGCAATTTCATAAAAAGGGACTTCTGACGGTCGAGAAAAGCAAAGTAGAGGAAGACCGGCTCCTCTCATTGGCGCTTGATGCCGGCGCAGAAGATGTGAAGGCGGGGGAAAAGATGTTTGAGATCATCACGTCCACCCACGACTTTGAAGCCGTGAAAAAATCGCTCGCCGATGCCAAAATTGAAACAGCGCTTGCCGAAATTACATATATCCCTCAGAATACGGTTCGTCTGGAAGAAAAGTCGGCTGAACAAATGCTCAAGCTGATGGAAGTCATGGACGAGCATGATGACGTTCAGAAAGTTCACGCCAATTTTGATATCCCCGACGAAGTGATGGAGAAGGTCGCCCTCGCAGCAGGATGATAGGGCTCCCGGTCAGCAGGCACAGTATTCCCACCTGAGTGACGAGACGAGATGATCGCCTTTCTTACAGGGCGGTTGGCATTCAAGTCGCCGACCCACCTCACGCTGGATGTACAGGGAGTCGGGTACGACGTCCACATTCCTCTGAGCACCTACTACGCTCTTCCGAATCTTGACGAAGTCGCCGCGCTGAACATCCATACGCATCTGCGGGAAGATGCCATCCAGTTGTTCGGGTTTCTCTCGCACAGCGAGAAGGAGTCCTTTCTGCTGCTGACCACCGTGTCGGGCGTCGGTCCTAAACTGGCGCTCAGTGTTCTATCCAGCCTACCGGTCGCGGAGCTGGTCCAGGCGATTCAGGCTGAGGACGTCGACAAGCTCGCGACAGTACCGGGCATCGGGAAGAAGTCCGCGTGCCGCATCGCGCTCGAGCTCAAGGACAAGGTGGGCAAAATTCAATCGACTGCCGTCCAGGCCTCTGCATCTGAAGCGCCAGGCACTCACGGGCCGTTGGAGGACGCGCTGTCCGCGTTGGTGAATCTAGGCTATCGTCCGCAAGATGCCAAAGAAGCATTGAGGCGAGTCACGAAGGGAGCGGCAAGCCCCATTGTGCTAAAGGATCTGATTCGTGATGGGCTCAAGGAGCTTACAAGGGGGTAACCATGCGTCTATATGCGGATGTGATCGGAAGATTTGCGCGCATCGCCTGTGTGGCGACTATTTTTGCCTTCGGAATCTTTCCGGCCTGGGCCATGGCTGAAGACGCAGCGGCGCCCAAGAAAACCGGATTGACCTGCGGAACCTGTCCTGAGGGGTATGCGACCACAGGCGTCACCCAATCGTCGGAAATATGCAAGGAGGGTGATCCGACCCTCGTGCAATGTGTGCCGCTCGGGGCAAACATGCTGGCTGTTTGCGGCGCTTGCCCGGAAGACTACAATGAAATCGGCGCCTCTGTCGTTCCAGCCCGTTGCGGCAACAAGGACGGCGGGAGATTGACGCAATGCCAGCTGCAGAAAATGGAGCAAAACTCCCCCGATCCGGCTCAAGGAATGAAAACGTGCCCGCCGGACTGCGGCAATACGGGTGCGCCGGGACAGGGAGCATTGCCACCTCCCCCCAACTATCAGCCGCAGTCTCAGCAGCCGTCCGAAGACAAGTAAGCACGGTGTCGGTTGCGATGACGGAACGACTCATGACGAATCGCGTGATGGACGACGAGAGAGGCCTGGAGAATGTCCTGCGCCCGCAAACCCTCGACGACTATATCGGGCAGGACAAGATGAAGGAGTCGCTTCGGATTTGCATCGAAGCCGCCAAACGGCGAGGGGAACCTCTCGACCATGCGATTTTCTACGGTCCGCCCGGACTGGGGAAGACCACGATCGCCCATATTATCGCCAAGGAGATGGGCGCGTCCTTGCGCTCGACCTCCGGGCTGGTCCTGGCCCATGCCGGTGATCTTGCGGCGATTCTCACCAACTTGCAGGAACACGATGTGCTGTTCATCGATGAGATCCATCGCCTGCCGGCCTCCGTGGAGGAGGCCCTGTATCCCGCGATGGAGGACTATCAGCTCGATCTGGTGATCGGCCAAGGACCGACGACGAGGACGGTGAAGCTCGATTTGCCGAGATTCACGCTTGTGGGCGCAACGACCAGGGCGGGCGCTCTGACGTCGCCCCTCCGGGACCGGTTCGGGCTGGTCTATCGGCTGGAGTTCTATTCGCCGGCCCAACTCGAGGCCATCGTAACTCGGTCGGCTGAGGTCTTGGGGGTCGGGATCGACCAAGAAGGGGCGGCGGAGATTTCACACCGGGCGCGCGGGACGCCACGGATTGTCAATCGGCTGATTAAGCGGCTCAGGGACTATGCTCAAATTAAAGCCGATGGGCATATCACCAGGCGGGTGGCGCAGGAGGGGTTAGCCTGGGTGGGAATTGATGAGGCCGGTTTTGACGATATGGATCGCAAAATCCTTCTCACGATTATCGACAAGTTCAATGGCGGCCCGGTCGGCGTGGACGCCTTGGCTGCGGCGGTGCAGGAAGACAAGGGCACGCTGGAAGACGTCTATGAGCCGTATTTGATCCAGGCCGGCTTCTTGGACCGAACCGGTCGGGGGCGACAGGTCACGAAACTGACGTTCGACCATTTCAAGAAGCCACCCACCATGCTCGTTTAGCCTGTGCACAGGACGTTCAGTTTCATTTCCCCTGAAGCTTTTGGAGCCGCCGAGCTCTCCTTGCAAAGGTTTCGAGAGTTCCTGTAGACTTCCCCACTTGTCCATCTGGGGCTTTCTTGCCTGTCGGGTTCTCCAGGCTTGAAGTCCAAGGCGTACTCTCCATGCGCAAAGACTTGCTTGAATATCGCCAGGAAATCGATCGGATCGATGATGAAATCATCCGTCTGCTGAATGAGCGGTCCAAGAGCGTCATCGAGATCGGAAAAATCAAGAAAGAAAAGGACGCGCAAGCCAATCTCCATACCCAAGGACGGGAAGCGGCTATCATTGAACGGCTGACAAAACTCAGCACTGGTCCGTTCCCCAGCGAGGCCATTCGATCGGTCTATCGAGAGATCATGTCCGCCTCTTTGTCCCTGGAGGCGCCGCAGAAAGTAGCCTACTTAGGGCCGCGGGCCACTTTTACGCATATGGCCTGCATGCAGAAGTTCGGCTCATCTGCGCAGTACGTACCGGTCCACAGCATCAAGGAAGTGTTCAGTGAGGTCGAGCGAGGGCGGGCCAATTTCGGCGTTGTACCGATTGAGAATACGACAGAAGGTGTGGTGAACCATACGCTCGACATGTTCATCGATTCCAATTTGCTGATTTACGGCGAGGTCCTGCAGGAGGTCTCGCATCATTTGCTCTCGAAGTCCGGCGTGATCGAAGAGGTCAAGAAAATATACTCTCATCCGCATGCGATCGCGCAATGCCGGAACTGGCTGGAAACCCATCTCCCGCGCGTGCCGGCGATGGAAGTGGCCAGCACGGCGCGAGCGGCTGAACTTTGCGTCGATGAGCCGTCGTCGGCTGCGATTGCCTCGGAGCTGGCCGGCCACTTGTATGGGCTGAAAGTCATCAAATCCCGCATCGAAGATAACTTGAACAATGTGACCAGGTTTTTGGTGCTGGCGCAGAAACCGTCCGAGCGAACCGGGAAAGACAAGACGTCGCTGATGCTGTCCATCAAAGACAAAGTCGGCGCGCTCTACGATCTGCTGCGCCCCTTCGCCTCTCATGGCATCAGCATGACGAAGATCGAGTCCAGACCCTCTCAGCGGAAAGCCTGGGAGTATATCTTCTTCGTCGATGTCGAGGGGCATATCTCGGAGGAGCGGGTCAGCCGGGCGGTTGAAGAAGTGAAGGGCCGCTGTCTCTTTATGAAAATCCTGGGCTCGTATCCGGTGCACAGTTAGACCTATGGCGCTCCACGTCCATCCAGATATCCTATCGCTCAGTCCCTACGTCCCAGGGAAACCGATCGACGAGTTGCAACGGGAACTCGGACTCGCCCGCGTGATCAAACTGGCTTCCAATGAAAATCCGCTGGGGCCTTCGCCCAAGGCCGTGGCGGCGCTTGCCGGAGAATATGGATCCCTGCACCGTTATCCTGATGGCGGCGGCTATCGGCTCAGGCAAGCCCTTGCCGAGCGGTGGAAAGTCTCGATCGATCAGATTCTTCTCGGCAATGGGTCCGATGAGATTCTCGGACTGTTGGCCAGGGCCTTCTTGGCTCCCGGTGACGAAGCTGTCATGGCCGATCACACGTTTGTCATCTACAAGATGGAAGTGACGGCTGCGCACGGGAAGCCGGTTATGGTGCCGCTTGTCAATTGGACGCACGATCTGGACGCCATGGTTCGAGCCATTACTCCACGGACCAGGCTGCTTTTTATCTGTAACCCCAACAATCCGACGGGGACGATGGTGCCGGCCGACGCGATCAGCCGGCTCATGGCCGCGGTGCCGAAGGACGTCGTCGTCGTGTTCGACGAAGCCTACTTCGAATATGTCCGTCACCCTCAATTCCCCGACACGATCGCCTATGTGAAAGAGGGGCGACAGGCAATCGTCCTCAGGACATTTTCCAAGATCTACGGACTGGCGGGATTGCGGATTGGGTACGGCATCACCACCCCTGAGATCAGCGAGGTGCTCAATCGGGTGCGGCCTCCCTTCAACGCAAACAGTCTGGCCCAGCGGGCGGCGCTGGCTGCCTTGGGCGACGACGAACATGTGGCCAAGAGCCGAGCCGTCAATGCCGCCGGGATGGAGCAAGTTGGACTGGGTTTGAAGGCGCTTGGCTTTACCCCGATTCCAAGCGAGGCAAATTTTCTCTATTTCGACGTCAAGCGGGACGGGCGGCAAGTGTTCGAAGCGTTGTTGCGCGAAGGGATCATTGTGCGGCATATCCAGGGGGCTATGCTCCGGGTCACCATCGGGCAAGCCGATGAGAATGCCGCTTTCCTCGATGCGCTCGGCAAAGTTCTGTTGTAGGAAGAGAACAGCGAGGGAATCATGATTATCGTGTTGAAACCAGAGGCCTCCGAGAGCGAGGTGGACCACATTATTGACCGGTTGCGGGACCTCGGTCTGAAGTCGCAGATTTCGACCGGCCAGGAACGCACCATCATTGGCGTCATTGGCGACGATCGGATTCTTCACAATCAGCCGCTCACGGCGCTTCCTGGCGTGGAGAGCGTGTTGCCGATTTTGGCCCCATGGAAACTGGTGAGCCGTGAGTTCAAGAAGGAAGGCACGGTCATCGACGTCGGCGGGGTGAAGATCGGCGGGCAGAAGTTGGCGATCATGGCGGGACCCTGTGCGGTGGAGCGGCTTGAGCTCACCGTCGGGATTGCGCATGAGGTCAAGGCTTCAGGCGCCTCGATTCTTCGCGGCGGCGCCTACAAGCCCAGAACGTCGCCCTATTCCTTCCAAGGGTTGGGGCGTGAAGGGCTGGATTACCTGCTCGAGGCGAAAAGACAAACCGGGTTGCCGGTGGTCAGCGAAATTTTGGATACGAGAGATATCGAGCTCTTCCTTGAAAAGGCGGACATCATTCAGATCGGCGCGCGGAACATGCAAAACTTCGAGCTGCTGAAGGAAGTCGGGGCCTACGACAAGCCGGTGCTGTTGAAGCGAGGGCTGTCGGCGACCATCAAAGAATTTCTCTTATCCGCCGAGTACATCATGTCGCGAGGGAATCGGAATGTCATGCTCTGCGAGCGGGGCATTCGCACCTTTGAGACCCAGTACCGCAATACGCTTGATCTCGCCGCGATCCCGACGTTGAAAGAACTGTCGCATCTCCCGGTCATCGTGGACCCCAGCCATGCCACAGGGAAGTGGAATCTGGTGGCGCCCATGTCCAAAGCGGCGGTTGCGGCCGGCGCCGACGGCCTGCTTATCGAGGTCCATTTAAACCCCGAATGCGCGTTGTGCGACGGAGAAGAATCAATCAAGCCCTCGAAGTTCAAAGCGCTGATGAGCGACCTCGGGCGTATTGCGAAGGCCGTGGGGAGAGAGATTTAGCCGGACACTTATGGCGGTTCATTTCAAACAGGTGGCGATTGTCGGGGTGGGGCTGATCGGCGGATCGCTGGGGATGATTCTGCGGCGCAAGGCGTTGGCGGATCACGTCGTGGGTATCGGCAGAAGTGTGGGCAATCTCAAGACCGCCGTCGAATTGGGAGCGATCGATCGGTATGTGGCCGATCCGAGAGAAGGCGTGCAGGGAGCGGACCTGGTGATCCTTGCGACTCCTGTCGATACCTACGATCGCCATCTCAAAGAATGGGCTCACTGTCTGGCGCCCGGATCGATCGTGAGCGATGTTGGAAGCGTAAAGGGAATGCTGGTCGAGCAGTCGGAAGCGGCCATGCCGGCTGGCGCGCATTTTGTCGGAGCCCATCCCATCGCCGGAAAGGAAAAAACCGGAGTGGCTGCCGGGTCCGATCAGTTATTCAAGGGCGCACGGTGCATTCTGACGCCGACGAAACGGACTGATCCGCAGGCGCTGGAGCGAATCAAACAATTATGGGAAGAAACCGGGTCGATTCTGTTGACCATGGACCCCTATCTGCACGACCAAATTCTCGGCGCAGTCAGCCATCTGCCGCATGTCGCCGCCTTTGCGCTCATGAACGCGTTGTCCGACGTTCGCGATCATCGGCTGGCCGCATTGGATCTTGCCGGCCATTCCGGAGGAGGGCTGCGGGACACGACCAGAATTGCCGCCAGTTCCCCCGAGATGTGGCGCGATATCTTCCTATGGAATCGGGACAATCTGGTGTCTTATATCGACGACTATCAACGGGCATTGGAAGAGCTGAAACGGCTGATCAAGGCCGGCGATGCGGCAGGAATAGAAAAGGCGCTCGAACGGGCAAAGGGCGAGCGGGAAAAACTGAGCCTGTCTGCTCCGGTCAGAGCGTGATTGACCCATGACGACGTTCACCATTATTCCCGGCCGGCCACTCCAGGGACCGATCACGGTTCCGGGAGACAAGTCCGTCACTCATCGCGCCATCATCCTCACGGCCTTGGCGGAAGGCATGAGTACGGTGTCGTCTTATTGTCGGGGTGAAGATTGCCTGAACACGATGCGGGCTCTTCAGTCGCTTGGCATCCGGATCGATGAGACCCCCGAACTCTTGACCGTGCAGGGCAAGGGATTGTGGGGGCTGAGTGAGCCGAATGGACCGATCGACTGCGGCAACTCTGGAACGGGCATCAGATTGTTGGCTGGGCTGCTGGCCGGCCAGGATTTTTTCACCGTGCTCACCGGCGATGAGTCGATTCGCCGGCGTCCTATGGGGCGAGTGGTGAAGCCCTTGCGCGAGATGGGGGCCGTCATCGCCGGACGCAAGGGCGGAGAGCTCGCTCCCTTGGCGATTACAGGCACGCGGCTTCATGGCATCGAGTACCGGTCGCCGGTTGCCAGTGCGCAGATCAAATCATCGCTTCTCCTTGCCGCGCTGTTTGCCGAAGGAACGACTAGAGTGCGGGAGCCGCGACTTTCACGCGACCATACCGAGCGCATGTTTCAATTTTTTGGAATTCCACTTACGCGAGACGGCGGCGACTTGATCATGCAGGGAAGGCCTGCCGTCGGATGGGCCGGCCGCCGCGTCGTTGTTCCCGGAGACTTTTCAGCCGCCGCGTTCTTTATTGTCGGCGCTACGGTTGTGGCCGGTTCGGATATTACGATCAGCAATGTCGGCATCAATCCGACCAGGACTGGTTTGATCGATGTGATGACCAGGATGGGCGCTGATATTCAGATTCTCAGCCAACGGGAAGAAGCGGGAGAGCCGGTGGCAGATCTGCGGGTCAAATCCGCTCCGCTTAAGGGGATCGAGATCGGTCCCGAACTCATTCCGCAAACCATTGATGAGTTTCCCATTCTCTGTGTGGCTGCGGCAGTGGCGCAGGGCAACACGATCATTTCCGGGGCGGAAGAACTGAGGGTTAAAGAAAGTGACCGTATTGCGACGATGAGTGCCGAACTGAGGGCCATGGGGGCGCAGATCAGCGAGAAGCCGGACGGCATGGTCATTCAGGGGCTGGGTAGAGCCGGAGAGAACGGTCACCTGAGCGCCGCCGGCAAAGCGCGGAGCCATGGGGACCATCGAGTGGCGATGTCGCTGGCCATCGGAGGGCTGACAGCCGGCGCAAGCATGACGATCGCCGACTGCGATTGCGTGGAAACCTCCTTCCCGAACTTCGAGGCTACGCTCTCTGAATTGTTGACGGACGAGGCGAGAGGGCTATAATGCGGTTTGTTTGGAAGGCATCATGATGCGGATGGGGGCCTTGCGTGATTATCGCGATTGACGGACCGGCTGGAGTGGGCAAAAGCACGGTGGCAAGATCACTGGCGGCCCGGCTCGGGTATCTCTATCTCGATACCGGCGCACTCTATCGGGCGATCGCGTGGAAAGTACTGCAATCGAATATACAACCGACGGACCATGAGCAGGTGACAGAACTGATCGGCAGCACCACGTTGCACATGCAATTTCACAACGGTGCAATGCAAGTCTTGGTCGATGGGCGTGATGTCACCGGTGAGCTTCGCACGCCGGAGGTGACGAGGACGGCGTCCATCGTATCCGCCATCCCGGCGGTTCGAGAGTGGCTGCTGCCGATCCAACGCCAAATCGGGCAGCGCGGTTCAGTGGTTGCGGAAGGGCGCGATGTTGGCACGAAGGTGTTTCCCTCCGCTCCGTTGAAATTTTTCTTGGAGGCGGATGCGACGGTGAGAGCGGAGCGTCGGCACCGTGAGCTGGTTGCCGCGGGCCATGGGAGCGCGATTGAAGAGACCTATCAAGATCTGTCGGGGCGCGACATGCGGGACCGGAACCGTTCGATTGCGCCGCTCACCCCGGCTGCCGATGCCAGGCCCATTGACACTTCGGCGCTTAATGTCGATCAAGTGGTGGAGCAAATGATGGCAGCGGTGTCGGCTGCGTTGTGACCAACGTTGCGTACGGTATTCTCTGGATTCTGGCGAGGGTTATCGGCAAGCTATGGTTTCGCTATCAGGTCATAGGACAGATTCCCGTCACGGGAGGCGTATTGGTCGCTGCGAATCATGCCAGCTACCTCGACATCCCGATGCTCGGTTGCGGGATGAGCCGGAGGGCCTGGTATCTTGGGCGCAACGATCTGTTTCCTATTCCAGTGTTGAACGGCATCCTCCAGTCGTTAGGGTGGATTCCTGTACGAATGGGCCGGCTGGACCGAGAGGCGTTTGGGAAAGCCATCGCTCTGATTCGGGCTGGCAAGGTGGTGGTCATCTTCCCGGAAGGCGGGCGAAGCCGCGATGGGCATCTTAAGCCGCCCAAGGCAGGTATCGGGGTGATCGTGTCGCAGACGGGGTGTCCGGTGGTCCCGGCATATTTGAAGGGGACGTTCGATGTCTTGCCGACCGGAGCCCGATGGCCTCGATGGCGCCGGATTACCGTGCGATTCGGGGCTCCCATCACGTTTGAAACAGGAGAGCGGAAAGAGAAAACAGAGACTAAACAGTTTTACCAACAGGTCAGCCGAACGGTGATAGAACAGATTGCAGCGCTGGGAGACGTGCCTCCTCCCGCAGGGAAAGAGGGCCAAGCGCAGGCAACACCGCAGGGACCGATCGCCGGTGCTCGCAACGCTGAGTGAGCCCGGCGCCATTCACCATCAGCACCCGACGTAAGTCGGAAGGGTAGGACGTAGACAATGGGTACCGTGTCAAAAGATAGTGAGCCACAGTTAGACCGCGAGGCGTTAGCCGCCTTGTATGAAGAAACATTCCGCAACCTCGAAGAGGGGACGATCACCGAGGGCCGTGTGGTGGTGCTCACCAAGGACAAGGTTGTCGTCGATATCGGCTACAAATCGGAAGGGGTGATTCTGAGCGATCAGTTCTCGCCCGAGGAACTCCAAACCCTCAAGGTCGGCGACAAGCTCCAAGTCTACATCGAAGAGTGCGAGGATTCGGACGGCAATCTCGTCTTGTCCAAAGAGAAAGCCGACAAGATGAAGATTTGGGAGGAATTGGAAAAGCTCTACAATGACGAAAAGAGCATCGAAGGCAAGATCGTCTCGCGCATCAAGGGCGGCATGATGGTCGATATCGGCGTCAAAGCGTTTCTGCCGGGCTCGCAGATCGATCTCCATCCTGTGCGCGACCTCGACGGACTCGTCGGCAAGACCTTCCCGCTGAAGATCATCAAGATCAATCACCGCCGCGGCAATGTCGTGGTGTCCCGCCGCGTGCTGCTTGAGGAAACGAGAGACAAGAAGCGGCAGACCACGCTGGCTAGCCTCAAGGAAGGACAGCTCATTCAGGGCGTGGTCAAGAACATCACCGACTATGGGTCCTTCATCGACCTTGGCGGCATCGACGGGTTGCTGCATATCACCGATATGTCTTGGGGCCGCGTGGGACATCCTTCGGAATTATTCACCGTCGGCGACAAGGTCGAAGTGATGGTGCTGAAGTACGATTGGGAAACGGGCCGCATCTCCTT
>JAOUEB010000144.1 GCA_029858925.1 Nitrospira sp. | reverse complement strand
TCGAAGAAGCCCATCTTGGCGAGGTTCACGAAATTCTCCACATGTCGCGGAGCCTCATCCGGATAGAAGCGAATGGCTATTTCCCCAAACTTCGTGGAGATCGTGGCGCGAGGATCTTTCTTCTGAAACTGCATGGTCATGCCACGCACTCTAACAACGATGCCTTTCGAGTGGCAAGCTGGGGTAGTAGCGAGGACTGAGGACTGAGATTTGTCCCGACTCGGCCCTCAGTCCTCAACGCTCAGTCCTTTGAAGCAAGCCCTTTGCCTGGATCGATGTTAAGCCACAGGATGCCGCCGATCAAGGCAATCAGTGCTGCAACTCCCAGTGAGACAGGCCAGCCCCAGTGCTCGGCGATCCAGGGAGTCAGGGTCGGTGACACGGCACCCCCGATATTCGCACCCATATTCATCAAGCCTGAGAGACTGCCTGCATGGGATGTTGAGAGATCGCTCATGGAAGACCAGTAGGCGCCGACTGTGAAATAGAGCCATCCGGCTCCGATCGACAGGCTTGCGATGGCCAGATACGGTGATTCCATCAGCGCGCCGAGCGCAATCGTGGCGGCCGCCAGCACCATGCCGGTCATACCGACAGCCTTCCGCCCCTGCGTAACGCCACGGCGTAGCGCCAAACGATCGGTGACCCATCCACCCAGTGGACACGACACGAGTATGGCAAGGAATGGGGCCGACGCAAAAAAGCCTCCTCGCAAAACGTCGAATCCCCGCACGTTCACGAGATAGAGATAAAACCACGACATATAGACATAGGCAACATACCCAAGACAGCCATAGCTGAGCACAAGCCACCAGACAGTCGGTGTTCGTCTCAGCGCTGCCCAAGGAATCGACGGAGGCCTCGTCACTGCTTGTTCCGCAGGGGCACCTGTCTCGCGCCTCATGACCCATGGGTGATCCGACGGGCGATCGCGCGCCACGATCCACCAGATCACCGCTAATCCGATTCCAAGTGAGGCCGACGCAAAGAACGCCGTCTGCCACCCATAGTTCACCATGATCCAGGCCGTCACAGGTGGAGTGATGGCCGAACCAATGCCAATTCCACCGATGGCGATGCCGATGCCAAGGCCTCGTTCGTGGGCTGGGAGCCAGTCGGCGACGGCGCGGTTGAAGGTGGGCAAGGCCGTCGCCTCTCCGATGCCGAGAAGAAATCGGACTAAGGCAAGCACCCCCACAATTCCTAGCGGCCCAGCCAAATCCGACGCGGGTGCCATGGCCGTCAATGCCGTAAAGCAGGACCACCAGAGGAGTGCGATCGTGAGGACGATGCGAATGCCCCACCGATCGGCGAACCAGCCGCCTGGCACCTGGAACAACGCATAGCCGATAACGAAAGCGGAAAAAACAAACCCCATCTGCTGATCGGTGAGACCGAGCGCCGGCATCATCTGGCGCGCCGTTACCGAGATATTGACGCGGTCGATGTACGTAACGACGCTGATCGCAAAGAGAAGTCCGAGCATCAACCAGCGCATGCGGGGCGGGGCTGAAGACTCCAGGCAAGTCGAGGGAACAGTCTCGCTCACCATGGTTCCGACAAGAGAGTCATGGATCGGTATTGTCCTAGGATGCGGCGAGTTTGCCGAACAGACGTCGGCCGCCTCCTCAATGATGAAGAGGCGGCCAGGAAGATGCCTACTTGGTGACGTTGGCGACGATTTCCAGCAGTTCCACTTCAAAAATCAATGTGGCGCCCGGCTTGATCACCGGGGGTGATCCACGCTCGCCGTAGGCCAAGTCCGATGGGCAGACCAGCCGGCTCTTGCCGCCGACCTTGATTTGCTGAACTCCTTCCGTCCAGCACTTGATGACTTGGTTGAGCGGAAATGTGGCAGGCTCGCCGCGCTTCACTGAACTGTCGAACACGGTTCCATCGATCAAGGTGCCGTGATAATGGACCTTCACCGTATCCGTGGCCTTGGGCGTCGCCCCTGAGCCTGCTTTCATCGTGGTGATGATGATGCCCGACTCGGTCTTGGTTGCCCCTTTCTCTGATGCGGCCTTCGTGAGAAATGCCGCTCCTGCCTTCTTTTCGCTCTCAGCGACAACTGAGAGTCGGGCCTGCTGAAGTTGTGAAATTTTGGGGCCGTACGTTTGAATATCGACTTTGGGGGTTCGCTTCAAGACTCCGTCAATCATGCCGTTCTTGACCATGTCCAGCTCAGCCTCGCTCAGGGTAAAGGGCGCGAGGTTCTGGCTGATAGCAAGTCCCAGTGCGTATAAGGTCTTTTGTTCATCGGTTCCTGGTTCTTGCGAGGCCGCCAGCACCGGCGTGGCAACCAGGAAGAGCGAGAGGCCCAGACTGAGGATGAAAGTGCGCATCGATAATCCTTTCATGTAAGAGACGAGTAGCGGAACAATCGTTTCACGTACAATACGATACGCGCATGAATCCTACAACAGAAATCTGGTGTTCAGTGCGCGATGTGCTGTGCCGCCCCACATGATTCCTGTCATCCCTCGTGAATCGTATTTCACAAGCAAAGATGAGAGGCTCTCTCGCTCCGTCTTGCGCGCGCCTTGCATCGTCGGCGAAGCGGGCTTCACGCTTCACGGCAACAAGCGATTAGAAAGTTTGACGACAAAATGTCCAGCGGGAAGAGGAACCGCATACGAACTGAGAGGCATGACGGATCCGTCAACTTGCCCCGCAAGCGGACGAGATCTCGTCACACAAGAGCGTAAGGCAAAACGTTCGTGCCTTGCGCTTTCGTGTGGCGGAGAGGGAGGGATTTGAACCCTCGGTAGAGATTTTGTCCCTACGACGGTTTAGCAAACCGTTGCCTTCGGCCACTCGGCCACCTCTCCACGTCACCATGACCATGCTCGGGGGGATTACGCCCACATCGACGGAAAAACCTGGCATCAGGTGGAAACGCCGATGACGAGACATGATCTTACCTCAGCCTCTGGGGAAGTCACAAGGGTGTGAGTGAAATGTGGAGAGGAGCGGTCAGTTTCTGACCAACCATTGGAATAGCTACGCCCCTCGCGTTCGCAGAAGGATGGGAGATATCCGGCGGAGCGCAGAACGTTCGGCCATGAAGCGCGGCCGATCGCCGTCAGAGCCGTTCACGCCACGTATTCTTAGGAGAGGAATCGTGTAGCACGGTTCAACCTCGCTTGAGCGTACCACTCTGCTCATGGAAGCGACTGCAGAGCCTTTCGTTTTTGCTGGCACGCCTGTACGACACGCGCGCCAGATCGCAAGGGGCAAGCTACACATCCTATTGTTATCGGTCAGGTTACATCCACAAAACTGGGCCAAAGCTCTTATCGACGCTTCGTGGGCGGTGGCATTGGCTGCACCGAGCAATCAGGCAAGACTCTTCAACTGTGCCGGTCGTGCGAAGGACAAGTTGATACGTACACCCACCGCAAAATGGGCATGCTTTCCCGCGAATATCCCGTCTCACTGTCCCAATCTTGCCAAGCTGCTTGTGCATGTCATTCCTCCGGTGATGCCGAATCTGAATATCAAGACGGCGCGTGAACTTCATCAATCGCACGCAGGCAGAATAGACCGTAATCAGCAAGGCTGAACATACCGTGGAGGTAGCATGGGATTAGACGAAAGAGTGTGCCTGTTCGAGGAGAGGCTGCGTAGGAGAACGAGACCCGGACTAGAACCGGATCAGGACGTATTTCGTGGCTTGGCTCGCGCGAGGCGCGGGATCCTGCAATGCCGTAAATTGATTAAGCCGTGTTTGGTCTGGAGGAGAAACTGTAAGAAGATCTACCTTGATACAGTCTGGTTTGACCCATTGTACTTCTGCCAAATTAATTGCGATGTGGGAGTCCTCATCGGGTATCCACAGATGGAGTTTTACAAAATCACCGGGCTGTAAAGTCTCTGGAGTCGCCAGTGGCTGGCGAGGAGCCGCGAGGTCATACACACAGCCTTCTCCTTGTAGACCTGCGCTGCCTTTTGAGAGAATGCAGTTGATGGCGACTTGGCGGTGTAGTTGAAACGACATGATGTTTTCTTCCCCCTGAAAGAAATCACTGCTGCAAGGGAGAATAATACAAATGACGGCATTTCCGCTACTCCCCCGTCAGCCCAGCGCACCCCAACGAAAGCAGGATATGAGCTTCTGGTCGTCGAGTCAAAGCATCCACCACGCCGATGTCTACCACATGCCGGCCTCTCCCTCTGAGCATGCCCGCGTTTTGGGAAGCATTTGGTAGGACATCTTTTCATCGTCCAGGATCGGCTCGCCAGGGGCCAGCACCGTATAGCCAGGGGTTTCATCCTCCGCCATATTGTCTCTGATTCCCAAAAGCCCTTCCCGGTTTAGAATCTTGTTCGCATTCGTGCGTGAGACGATCGGCGGATACTCTCGAAATTGGTCTGCAGACACAAAGGGCACCTGAATCGTCACCGTACGGCGATCGTCATAGATAAACCGGCGTAGGCGATCGTCGATCGGGGTTTTCAAGCTAAGCACAGTGGACGTTGTGGGAGCAATGGCATCGATCGTAATCGCATACACTGGCCGGGCGTCGCGCGAGGGCGTAGCCATGGATCCCGTTGCCTCGACATTCGGCGAGGCAAACAGTTGCGTGCTGGGACTCAGGGCCGGCGATCTGACGCCCAAACGAAGATGGGTAATATTCTCATCCGAGGCATTTTCCAGTAATAGCTTGATGACCACCCAGGCTTGTGGGTTTGCCGTCTTGACCCGCCCCTTCGACACGGGCTCTTCGATCCGGCGAAGGCTGCAATTTGTGACGAGATTCCGTTTCTCAAAAAAATACGTCGTGGTCTGGCCTTCTGAGAACGAGGCGCGCTCATAGGTGTAGAACGCAACGCCGACCTTGAGGATGGTCGGCCTGAACCAGGACACAACCGTGGGGAGGAAAAACGGCACTGCCACGGCCAGCAGTCCGACAAGGACAATCTTATTGAGCCAGCTTTGTTGCCAAAACCATTGCCAGCATTTCTTCAAAAGCTTCATGCGCCTCCGCCTGTGGACATACCGAACACGCCTTGATGCAGA
>JAOUEB010000001.1 GCA_029858925.1 Nitrospira sp. | reverse complement strand
CATCCAGCTGAGAACGGACGACGTGCGGCTGATTATTGCCGATAACCGCCCGCAGCCAGATGTCAGAAAATTTTCTGCCTTGCATGTCGACCATGACCGGTTGGAGCGGTTGCGTGGCCGACCCCAGCAACGGGTCCACGCCTGGGGTAAAGTCCCGCGCCCTGGTCTGCACGGCCCCCACATGGTAGCTCTGCGCCACGGTCAAATCCAGCCAGTTGAACGCTCCGCTTGCTCCCTGCTCCAACACGCGGCTGCGCAAGGCATAGGTCAGGAGATTTTTCTTCGGCAAGTCATCCACTTGATCGATCAACGTCAGTTTCGATTGATCTGTCCCCGGCACGTATTCATAGGTCACCGAGGGTTCGATTGTGTGCAAGAATCCGCCACCCTGCTCCAATCCAAAACGCCGCGTCAGCTTCGACGTCGCATCGACCCCGATCCAGAAGGTTTCCCGATGCTGCGTCGCCGTCGTGTACGCGCCTCGGCTGTAATACGTCTCGCGGAACTTGGCTTGCGGCCTGATGCCGATGACATGCCAGAAATCGATCACGTCGGTCGCGATGCCGGGAACGACATCCACCCGATTGAGCGTAAATCCCTGTTCACGATAGAAATTGACGAAGTTCCCTTCCATACCGACCAACAGCGGCGAATTGAACAACGAGGTATCCGGCAAGTTGTAGCCGGTTTCCGGAAGGCGCTGAAAGGTGTCTTTCCCGCCAGCCTGCAACGGCTGGAGGTAGCGGCCCAAGAAATACAGATTCCCGTGCGGCAACCGTTGCGTCGCCAAAAGATTGGATTCGTTGCTTGGCGACGCCCGCAGCGTTCCTGAATTGCTCAACTGCTGAAAATAGTTGGGGTCGGTGACGAAATTGACGTTGGTTCGAAGGAGGCGTGTTTCCGAAAACATTTGGGTATGGCTTCCGGTAAAGGACGCGCGCGCCTTTCTCGCATCTTCTCCTGTCGGGGTCACGCCCGCCACGTTGGGCAGCTCCGTCTGTTGCAGATAACTCACATGCCACTGCCCGCGCGAGCGCCGATCCAAGACATACCGATAATCAAGATCCGACCCATAGCCCAACTGGCTATAGTACTTGGGCGCGACGGTCAGGTCTTGGCTGGGGTTGATAGCCCAGAAAAAGCTCCCTTGTGCATGCACGCCAAACCGGTTGTCGTAGGCGACAAAGGGAAGCAGAAAACCGGTTTTCCGCTTTGTCAGCGGGTAGGTCAGCGCTGGCACAGGAATGATCGGCACATCGTTCACGCACAACCAGGCGCCTTTGAACGCCAGCTGGTCCCCCAATGTCAGATCGATGTCTTCGAACCTCAGGCGCCATGCGGGCGTCTCACCCTCCTGCGCATCGCAATTTGTAAAGCTGCCCTCCTTGGCCCGGTAGTGATATTCGGAGAACCGCTGCAGCATCCGACCGGACACCAGGGAGTTCGTAGAGGGGACAAAGAGCCGGCCGTGCGTCACCACACCGGCTTCGGTATTCATGTTCAGCTCCAGCCGTTCAGCGGTGAGATCGGTTTGAGGGTCCGTCAAACGGACATGGCCTGTGGCAGTGACGACTCCAGGCAAGGCTTGAATCGTCACATGGTCTGCCGTAAGCGTGATGGCGCCCTGCCGAACCACAACGGATCCGTCGGCCTCGTACACCTCTTGATCTTGCCGATAGTCCAGACGGGCGGCGGTGACATCGAGCGGTCGGGAGCCGGACGGCGAGCTTCCGGCGCCAACCTGTTCCGTCGCAGCCAACGCCGCGAGAGGGAAGAAGCTCAGAAGCGCGGCCAATACAAGACCGAGCCGCTTGGAGACCCACAGATGAGGATCTGCCATGCTACCCACGAATTAACGACAGCCCACAGCCGCGTGCCGCCGCCTTGATATCGCCGAGCACCATGAGCGATCCGGCCACACAGATAAGATCCTGTGCCGACGCTCGTTGCTTTGCCACCCGCAATGCCTCGACTGGCTGCGGCGCCTCACACACCGGCTTTTGCCAGTCTGCCAGAGCCAGACGCAGTTCTTGGACCGTCGCAGATCGGGCAAGAGCCGCTTGCGTGAGCACCACCTCGGAGATCAAGGGTAACAGCGGCGCGATAAAATCCCGATGATCTTTATCCCGCATCATACCCCACACCAGAATAATGCGCGCGCCCGGATGGCGCGCGAGAAATTCCGCCAGATACCGGGCCAGAACGGCAGCCGCGGCAGGATTATGCGCCCCGTCCAGAAGCACAATCGGGTCTTTTTCAATCAGCTCAAGCCGTCCTTCCCAGGTCACCGATTGCAATCCTGTTCGCACCGCCGCCTCATCGACCGGCGCCCCGGCTTGGCCGGCTGCTTCGAGCAAGGCAATCGCACAGGCCGCATTGTCCAACTGATGCCGCCCGGGAAGGCCGCATTGGAGTCCTTCAAACACCCTTGTCCGCCCGCGATACGTGAAGCACGCGGGACTATCCCCTTCAACGGCGAAGTCGTCTCCCAATCTCCATAACGGAGCCCCGCGTTCCGCCGCGATGCGCTGCATCACCCTACCGGCCTCCGGCCCCATTCTTCCAATCACGACCGGCACTGCAGGCTTGATAATGCCCGCCTTCTCAAAGGCGATGGCATCTTCGGTTGGTCCCAAATATTCCTGATGGTCCAATGCAATGGTCGTAATCGCACAGGCAAGCGGGGCGACGACATTGGTCGCATCGAATCGCCCCCCCATTCCGACTTCCAACACGGCGATATCGACCCCGGACTCCGCAAAATGGAGCAGCGCCATAGCCGTCGTTACTTCAAAAAATGTCAGAGTCAACGCCGCCGGTATCGCTGCGCCCACCTGCTCAACCAGATCCGCCAGCCGATCTTCCGCGATCATCGTCCCGTTCACTCTCATGCGCTCGAGAAACTCGACCAGATGTGGAGAGGTATAGAGCCCCACGCGCATGCCGGAGGCCTGGAGCATCGCTGCAGCCATGGCGGCGGTCGATCCCTTGCCGTTGGTGCCTCCGATGTGCAGGATACGCAGCCGGCGCTCTGGATGGCCGATCGCATCCAGCAGAGCCGTCATGCCCTCCAGGCCGAGTTTGATCCCATGCTTCTGAAGCCCGTAGAGATAATCAATGGCGGCGGGATAGGTCATCCACAAACCGGAGGGACAGTGAGAAGACTAAAAATGGCCGACGAGGGTGCTGACCGTCTCTTTAAGCTGCTTGCGTTCGACGATCATATCGATCATGCCGTGCTCCAGAAGAAATTCAGCTCGCTGGAACTGATCCGGCAACTGCTGTTTAATCGTCTGCTCGATGACCCGTGGGCCGGCAAAACCGATCAGCGCCTTCGGCTCCGCGATAATCACATCGCCCAGCATCGCCACACTGGCCGTGACCCCGCCGAAAGTGGGATCAGCCAGGATCGAAATAAAGGGCAGTTTCGCTTCTCCTAGCTTGGCAACGGACGCCGAGGTCTTTGCCATCTGCATCAGGGAGAGAATGCCCTCCTGCATACGCGCGCCGCCCGATGCCGTCACCAAAATGACCGGCCGCTTCAGCTCCAACGCCCGGTCGATGGCCCGACACAGCTTTTCTCCGACCACCGATCCCATGCTGCCGCCCATAAAGCTGAAATCGAAGACGCACAACACTACCCGATTCCCATTGATCATCCCTTCGCCGATCACCAGCGCATCTTTGCGGCCGGTCTTTTCCTGCTGGGCTTTCACACGTTCCGGATAGGGCTTGGTGTCATGGAAGTTCAGCGGGTCTTGCGCCGCCAGATCGGCGTCCCATTCTTTAAAGGTGCCTAGGTCGACAAGCAAACCGATCCGTTCCATGACCGAAATGGGAAAATGGTAGTCGCACTTCGGACAGACCTTGTTGTTGCGATCGACTTCCTTACGATAGACGATTTCCCGGCAGTGATTGCACTTGAGCCACATCCCTTCGCTGCCTTTGGAGCGTACGGGCGCCGCCGTCTCAACTGTTTTCTCCTTTTTAAACCAAGCCATGGTCGCATCCCTCGTTCGGTTCAATTACGACGGCAGAAACTCCACCGATGTGCAAGCAGAATAGCACAGCCCTCACAACGACGCACGCGCAAATCGCATCAAAACAGGATCGTACTGCGCTGCTTACTCTCCCATGGATCCTAGTGCCAGATTCACCAGCATCCATACACCCACACCCACGCTGGCAGCGCCTGCAAATCCTTGTAATCCGAGAAACAAGGGACGGCTGATCGAAAGGGAACAGACCAGCGGCAAACTGATCGTCAGGCCGATCGCCATCATGCCCGCAATCGATCCCAGGCCGAAGATGGCAATGGATAGGAGCCCTGGGCCCAGTTCCTGTGTCGTCGCAAGAATGATGAGCATCAACGCCGCCGATCCGGCCAGTCCGTGCGCCATGCCGATGCACAGGGGGCGAACCGAGTCAGCCATCCAGTGCCGATGGCGATGATCATCTTCACGTTGATGACTGTGGAGATGGACATGGGCATCTCCGTCATGGTGATGGCTATGCAGATGCCAACGCTCTCGGTACAGCTTGACGGCCAATGTTCCGCCAAGCACGATCAACAGAACCCCAACCCCGGACTCGGCAATGAGTTCGAACTGGGGTGGAATGCGAATGCCGAAGGCCAGCACGACCGATCCCACGATCAGCAGGGTCAACGTATGGCCGATTCCCCACCAGAGCCCGACGGCGCCTGAGGCCCGAAGCGACGGCCGCTGGGCCAACACCGTCGAGACCGCGGCAAGATGATCGGCGTCGAGCGCGTGCCTGAGCCCAAGCAGAAAACCAAATCCTAAGATCGTAGCGTATGACGGGTCGCTCATATCATTGCTCGATGAAACTCGGGACGAGGAGCCGACGGCAGCGCGAGAGATCGATGCGCGTTAACTCAACCTTAGCCTCGGCCTTCCGAAGGCCGGCGGATCTTGCTGTCATCCTCCCCGCGCGTGCATTTCCAGATGCGGATCTTCCCGCAGCCGCTCAATATCGATCAGCCCACCGGCTCGAAGCCCGGTTTTCTCCAACGCCTTCCGCTCTTCCGCTCCGCGATCCTGGCGAGCGGCCCAACCGGACCGGATCATTTCCCTCATACGCTCAGGACTCTCGCCCATGCGAAGCGGCTTGCGTAAATCAGCCCCCGATGCCGCATAGAGACACAAGTACCACAACCCGTCAGCCGTGACACGGCTGCGGTCGCATTGCGCGCAAAACGGTGTCGTCGTCGAGGGAATGATGCCAAAGCTCGTGCCGTCCGGCAGGAGAAATCGCTGTGCCGTAGCTGACCCTCGTTCCGACACAGGCGTGATTGCGCCATATTGCCGGCTCAGATGTTCTAGAATCGATGCGCGAGAGAGCACCTTGTCCATGGCCCATTCATTGGCCCCGCCCACATCCATATATTCGATGAAGCGCACCTCGGCCTGATAATGCCTGGCAAATTCAATCAGCGCAACCAATTCATCGTCGTTGAATCCCCGTATCGCGACGGTATCGAACTTGAGATCGGTAAATCCTGCCTTTCCGATCGACTCAATCCCTTCGATCACCCTGGCAAACTCATCCCGCGCGGTCAACCGGCGGAATCGCTCAGGTCTGAGGGTATCCAGGCTGATCGTCACCCGATGGAGTCCGGCATCGTAGAGTTCCTGCGCCTGATCAGCCAACAACACGCCGTTCGTAGTCAGCGCAATCTCGGTGAGCCGTCGATCGCGCAAGAGCAGTCTGACCAGCCGCGACAGGTCTCGCCGCAACAACGGCTCGCCGCCGGTTAGCCTGACTTTATCCACCCCCACGTCCGCGAAATAGCCGGCGAGTGTCGCCATTTCCTCAAAACTGAGGATATCCTCGCGCGGCAGCCACACATAGTCTGTCTCCGGCATACAGTACCTGCAGCGCAGATTGCAGCGATCCGTGACAGACAGTCTCAGACTCCGCAACGGGCGGCCATGTAGATCCGTGACCGCGTTGTGGCCCCCATTAACCATTCTCTCCTGACCCCTTACCCTTCACCACTTACGCCTGACCCATCGCCCCTCACGTCCCCTACGGGTGTTCCTCAACCCAGACTTCCCCGCCTGGCGTGTGTTCAAGTTTCCAAATCGGCGTGATTTTCTTCAGTTCATCGATCGCCCATCGGCAGGCGGGGAAGGATTCGGCGCGATGCTCGGCTCCGGCAATGATCAGCACAATATTCTCGCCGATGGAGATGTCTCCGTACCGATGGATGATCAGCAACTCGATGATGTTGAACTCTTTCAACCCCCGCTCGCGGATCTCTCGCAGCTTCTTCTGCGCCATGCCGTCGTAATGTTCGAAGGTGATGCTGTCCACAGTGCGTCCCCTCGACCGATCACGCGCCGTTCCCAGGAAGATCGAGATGCCGCCGATTTGTTTCGAGCGGCTGCGCACACGATTGATCTCCTCATCGATGGAAAAGTCTTCCCGCTGTATACGCACAAACATGTCGTCCGTCAGGGGACCCGTCGGGCTGTTCGATTCGCTGCCTCCCGCAAATGGAGGCAACAGGGCAACTTCGTCGTGTTCGTGAATAACCGTCTCTTCGTGCGCGATGTCCTGGTTCACCGATACAAGCACCTTCTTGTTTTGAATTAATTCGCCGATCTGTGGATACCCTGTAGAAATAAGCTCAATTAGATCTTTCACTTTCCCACTGTGAGCCATTGGAAGAGACAGCGCGCTTTTGTTTCCAACCAGAAACTTTGTCATGCCGAATAGTTTAACTGTCACCATGGTTTGACCTCAGCCTTCCCTCGTATAGGTTCCAGACTTCCCGCCTGATTTTGAGAGTAGACAGACATCGCTGAAACTCATCCCTCGGTCCACGGCCTTGCACATGTCATAAATCGTCAGCGCTGCAACAGAAGCCGCCGTCATCGCCTCCATTTCGACCCCAGTCGGACCGGTCGTCTTGGCGGTTGCCAAAATGGTGATCGAGCACCGCCCTTCCCGGTCAGGCTGAGGATCTTCTTTGAAGGCAATATCGACGCTGGTGAGGAGAATCGGATGGCACATAGGGATCAGATCCGGCGTTTTCTTGGCGCCCATCACCCCGGCCACCTGGGCAACTGACAAGACATCGCCCTTGGCGATTTTGCCCTGCTGAATTTTTTCAAGGGTTTCGGGTTGAAGGAGGATTCTGGCTTGCGCAGTCGCGCAACGCTCGGTCGTATGCTTCGCCGAGATATCGACCATCCGGGCCCGCCCCGACTCGTTGAAATGGGTGAATTCTGCCATTTTGTGGAGCTGAATCAGTGCGTTGCAACCGGTATCACAGCCGGATTATAGGTGCCGCCTAAAAGGAAGGTCAAGCAGCGAGGAGGGACACCGGCGCCGAGCCGTGAAGGGGAAATGATGGCCAGCGTGAGAGCAACAGGTCCAGCGAGTTCAACGACAACAGAGTGCAGTTCTTTATCTTCGTGGGAGACAACAGCGGTCTCGGCCGCATCGACAAGATCGTCGCCGCCGCTAGAGACGAGCGTGACAATCCGCTGGAGCCAATGATGGTGACGGTGAAGGAGTAGCTGAAGAGCTGATGGCTAATCGCGTATGGCCTATGGCATGAGAGTGGACAACTTGATACTACGGCCACAAACCGAGGGTGATGCGAACCGCCTCATCGACGGCCGTCATTTCATCCTGACTGAGTCTCTCAATCCTGGAACGTAATCGAGACTTGTCCAGCGATCGAATCTGATCCCCCAAAGCACGCGACCGTTTTCCTTTCACTGTGACAAGCGCTTCGCCAGGGTAGAGAGAATCTGCGTTACTGGTAAGGGGTAAAACGACGACACGTGCGCCGAAGGCATTGCAGGAGTTATTGGAGATAATTACCGCCGGTCGGGTTTTCTGAATCTCCGAACCAAGCGTCGGGTCCAACGCGACCCAGTAGACATCCCCACGCCGTGGCGTCCGCTTCACTTGGGCCATCCCTCACCGTCTACATGTTTCCAGTCCTCATCGATGCCGGCCCTCCAGCGTTCCTTGCTGGCGGCTTGGTAGGCCGCATCCAGCGCCTTCGCATCAGGATGCAATTTGGCACGAACTGCCCCTGCGATAAAGGCGCTAAGCTTCTTGGGGGGCACTTCTTTCTTCAGCCTCGCATAAACATCGTCATCCATCGTAATGTTCAATCGTACAGACATCGTCACCTCCCAGGATATTTACGATGCTGTATAGTATACAGGATTCAATTCACTGACAAGGCGCGAAAGAGATCTCTCATTCCGTTGCGAACCTTGAGATTTGTCCTTCCCCTTGATAAGGTTGCATGCAAATCAGTTGAACAGGGCGCGAGGAGCATATGGCAACCCAGACCGGTCATTTGAAATTGACCTACGAAGACTATCGGCTGATCCCCGACGACGGGAAACGCCATGAGTTGATCGATGGAGACCACGTGATGTCCCCCTCACCAACTACCAAGCATCAACGTATCGCTCGAGCGCTCTTAACTGCCTTAACAAATTTTCTTCGCGATCATCCCTTGGGCGAGGTCTTTATCGCGCCCTATGACGTAGTTCTCTCGGACTTCGATGTGGTGCAGCCTGATTTGGTGTTTGTAACCACGGCACAAGCAGACATCGTGACAGAAGCCAATATTCGTGGAACTCCCACGTTAGTCGTCGAAATTCTGTCCGAAGGCAACCGGAAGTTGGACGAAACGATCAAACGCCAACGGTACGAGCATTACGGTATCCCCGAATATTGGATCATCGACCCGGCACTCGATCAGGTAAAAATCTACCGCCTCACCGAAGGCCGCTATGGCCAGGCCTCGGTGCTGAGCCTGGAAGCCAACGATCTCCTCACCACGCCGTTGCTGCCAAACCTGAACCTTCCCCTCGCCACACTGTTTACATCAAGCTCCCCGCAGCAGCCTGCTCCGCCGAAGTAGCCGCTCCGGCTACGCGATGGCCATATCACGCCGAATCTCCCTCTGCGCTTGCCCAAGAGCTTGCACCGAATACTCCGCTCCGCGTGCGTCATCTCGATATCGTGGCGTGTGATGGGTTACTCAGTGTCAAAGATACAAAAGAAATCTGACCCTCCCTTATCATTTCACCACATCCTCAACGATCCCTACATTATTAGGTACAGTTTTTCCCCGTCTCATCCTACGGCGGTGATACGATCGGTGCAGTCTAAGTTGCCTTCACACCGACGTATAGCAACAGAATCTTGTCGGTAAGGTTAGCCACTGGACCGAGATTTCCCTCGCCCTCACCATTCCCATTGAGCGCCGTCTCCGGCCAAGGAGCAGGGTCAGTCACTCCAGATGGCGGAGTCCAAACTGTTTTGAAATTGAGCGGACTTGTCGAGACCTTAGATAAATCAGCGACGTGGACTTCCCGCACCACCAATCCAGCCGCATCCATCCAGTATGGCAATACACTACGGGTGATCGGGATCTTCACGCCGGGGGTTGTAGCAGCGCGTGCCCACTCGGTCGGAAAATCTGAACGGCTACTAAGCACAATCGTGAACAGCAAAGGTTCATCTGTCGATGGTGGAGATGGGTTCAAGAGCTCTGCAATCGAAGCTGTCGCTGAAGATCGCAGTGCGTCACCGCCTTCACGCGCCGTATACCGGATGGTCAAGATTACGTCCGAGATTGTCGAATAATCAAACTGTGGATATTCAGCCGGCAACTCAAGCCTCCACGTGCTGATTATCCCGGCGCCCTCAAACGGAAGAAACCGCTCATCGCGTAGTTGTGTCTCGAACATGCCGCTATCTGCGGTACCCGTACTGGTGACGATGGCTTCCGTCGCACCGAAATAGTCAATAAACCGGTCATCGTCGCCTGAATCGAGGCGAAGATATCGGTTGTTGTCCTTGAGACTACTCTCATGACGCACCGCGCTCTTAAGCAAAGTGAGTTTGCAGTTGACGCTGGTATAAGGCCCGGTCACGCTTGGAATGCTCACGCTAACAGATTTGATGCGGCGCAGATAATGGCCTGGCGTATCAAGATCAAGCAACCATTCAGGGATATCGAACTCGCAGCGACAATGACCCTCGCTATCCTTGACGCGCAAATTGACCAACGCTTCCGGGTTGAGCCGCCGCAGGGAAATGTGTTTGGTCAGCTCATATTCGCGCCGGTTCTGGTCGAGGTAGGCAATTTCCAATCGCTTAAGGTCCTGATGCAATCGTTCCCCAGCCAGCAGCCCGTCGCGTAGCGAATCCCAATGGTCGTTACGCACCATATTCAACGACTTCACACCCAATTCACGCGAGGCCGCACGCTCGGCACGACGCGCCATGTCCACCGCCATGCGATAGGCATTGAAATAAAGCCGTGACAATTCGGTCTTCATCCACTCATATAGCTGGACATTCGAGAACTTGCTGCGCATCACCTCATCGACGGCTTTGGCTTGCTCAATCTGCTCAAGGTGGTTGTCTAATTCTTTTTTGGTGATATCGATGCGGATCTGATTGGCGAGTATTTGTTTATCAATCTGCTGCAGCTCCTTCAGCGTCTGGTTGCTTTGGAAGGCCCATTCATCGCGCCGGCGAAGATGACCGGCCATCATCCCCTGTTGGTCGGCATAAGCCCGCCAACCTTGCGAAACTGCCGAAAAGGCATCACCAATCGTCGAAGAGGCCAAACCTAACGCATTCAATACCTCATGAGCTCCAGCAGCTTTGGCCACTGGATTAGGGATAACAACCGTAGCAGCTATATTAAACCCGCTCCCAATTATCTTTGAGATGCTTGAAGCCACAGACCAAGTATTTGCCCCTTCGATGCCGACATATTGCTCATTCTCCTCCTTAATCAGTCCCCAATTCGATCGATTACTTGCCAACCCCGAGTCAACGGTTCCCAGCATGGCATCTTCGCCGGCACTCTCATTTTCCTTTACCGTTTTAATTTCTTTCTTACCGAGCAGCCGTTGATACTGCGCATATCGCGCAGTGATCGTCCTTCTGCTAGCACGAAGCGCCTCGATATTGCGATCTGCTTCGTCAATTTGCAGCATGCGTACATCCCGCACCAGTTTGAGCAAACTAATTTCATTGGACGAACGCAATTGCGCCAGGTACTCCGCGTCTCGCTTTTCAATGGCGGACAGCATCGCCGCGCCCAATGACTTGCACTCATTGGCCAGCTCCATCGCACGGGAGGACAGGATGCTGTATCGATAATGAGGCGGCGGCGCATATAGCCCGGCAATTACCTCGCCCAAATCCAACCCGGCAGCAGCGGCGCGTATCAGCAACTCCGGGTCTATCGGTGCATCCATCAAGGGCAGGTTGCGCTGAATACCCTCGATATTACGGCAGGTCCGTATATTGCTGAGCCGGGCATCCACTGTATTCCAGTATGACAAAATCTTGTCGTTGAACGGCATGCAAAAGTACAGCATTCCGTCAGGGTTTGGCTGGTTTATCGTGTCTTTTAATCGCCAGGCTGTCTTCAGATTGCTAGCTCCTTGTGCCCCAACGTCGATCCAGAAATTGGCAAATTCATCCCAGGTGGTGATGTTTTCATCATAGGTCAACGCCGGGCGGTTCGATTGATCCTGGTGCACTTGCGGGCGACGACCAAGAATCCGCTCAGCCAGCACGTACAGCATAGTCGCCTCGTTGATGGATTCACGAGTATCGCGCCGGTACAGGCTGTCGGCCCAGGCAATCAGATTGTCCAGATAAGCAAACAACGTCCGCCACAAGAACGCGATGTGCCGGCGACGCGCAATCACGAAGGGGCGGAACGGCGTATCGCGCCAACAGTCGATCAACCTGCGCACTGAATCAACGTCGGCATCGCTTGCGAAGCCTCCTGCGACTTGCGCTAGAGCGGTCAGGTCGTCAACCACTTGCCGGCTCAGGCTTAGCTCTTTGAATACGCGAAACTTCACGAACCGTCTGGCATTAGTGTCTGCATCACTGCTGGTAGGGTCAAACACAAAGCGCAGCCAACCCTCCGCGTCTTCAAATTTGTGCTGTTTGGACAATTGATCGGCGATCAGCAACGGAGCGTGAAGGAAAATCTCCCAGTTGTAAGAGGCATAGGGGAAGCGTCGGTCGAACCACATTCCTCCCGGTTGCGCCTGCCTTCGGTTATCCGGTTGAACGGCGCCACCTGGAACCGGCAACAACGAGGCATCAAAATCACCGTTTTGAAACTCTGCCTCCGCCAACGAAGCTCCGCTGATCCATGCCTCCCTGTTAACAAGCGCCCCGCTGAAGCCATCCGCATAGAGGCAAAACGCCGTCATACGTGGTCTTCCATCTACGTCCAAGTCAACGTAGGACCGCGCCCGGCCTTCCGAAAAATGCAACAGCGCCGGCACTTCGCCATGTGATCGATACGAAGCCGATCCAAGAAGGACAAACGGGGCACGCCCGCTTGTTGGAAACACGGTGACTTGCCGACCAATGGTGGAGTCAGCGAGAACCACTCCTGAATCCGCTAGACCCAAGACTTCATCCTCGGCATAGCCGTTCATCCAGGGACGGCAACCTTGGACCACTTTTAATTGTGTGGGCTGAGAAACAGTTTCCCAACGGTGCTCATTAGATCTTCCCAGCACAAACTTCAGTCTGGATTCAAACGTGTGAGGTTTATCGAGCCCTTCAAATCCCAGGGCCTTCGCATCGAATGTCGTTGCGTCAATCGCAAAACACAGCCAATATTGATGCTCATTCGGCGGTTGAATCTCCGGCGTTTCCTGGGCCTGCGGTGCAGGCAAGCGAATACCGTTCGCCACCACATCTAACGTCCAATGCATCGAGGGAATCGATGAAGCGCCCCACATTTTAGCCATTTCACTTTTCCATCCGTCTTCTATCCGGCGTAATTGGATACGGCAGTTGGGGCCGGGCAGTAGTTCGATCCAAGCCATTTCCCCATCGGCATTCTTCAACTTGATCCAAGCTCTCCAACTAACTTGGAGACTCGCCGTTGGAAAATCATGCAGTTGATTGAAGAGAATATTCCACCACTGGTCCTTCCCCAGAGATTTAATATTACTCAGGATGTTCGGCGCACCCGTCGCTGGTGGCGTGAACGTGCTCGCAATGGGCTGCGCGGCCATGTACGCGGTGAAGGTCGCTTCACCCACGGTGTGATCGACCTCGCAACGGAATGAAAATCCGGATCGTTCATCGCGAAAGGGTGTGGCATCAACTCTCTGTAATTCCCGACTCGTGTCCTGCCGCAGCCATGATTTGCCGTTAAAGCGTGACCAGGCCATGCGGATTTCCCAAGAAGGGACTGCACCGTTGGCCACTTCCCCACGTCTAAATATGGGCCAGACCAAATACAACTCGCCACTCAACAGAACAGGAAGTACGTGATCTCCCTGTATTTCAAGCTCAACCCGCTGCCAAGGTGACCACTCCATCTCCACGCCGCCAAAGTCGAAACACTTTCTCCAGTAATAGTAATATGGCGGATTGATGGTACGTCCCACGACATAGAGATCGCGTCGGATTTGTTTATGCGGCCAAGAGGGCGCCCGTATCACATTCTCGAACATGCCCAATACCTGGGTTTGTCCAACAGTCGCGACGTCATCCAGGAATTGGCCAAACGCCTGATTGGCGAGATCTTGCGTCAACTCGCCTTGTCCCAGGGCCGACTCGAGTTGTTTGAAACTTGAAGATTTGTCGTCACGCAGCTCCGGAAATAGCCAGTTTTCAGGGAACAGAAAGACTTTGCGATTGGCTTCCCAAACGCGGTAGTTGCGCATCCATGTCCAGCGCTGCTTAAGTTCCGGTTCGGCAGTGATCTCAGGCTCGATGCCGAACAGGATGCGCTGCGCGAACAACTGCACGGCGGTGATGGCTTCTATAATCCGTGTAGTCTCAAAGCACGGCTCCATCTGATGGTCGATCAGGAAATGCTCGTACAACGCTTTGGCGTCGCGCCACTTATCCGAATTATTGCGGCCGACGACCTGTGCTGTATGAAACGCCACCAGCGCGTCGCGACGTTGCCTGCGCAATGCGTTGCCGATTTTCTGCAGTGACGCCTTCAAGGCCTCTCTCGAGAGCTTCGCTTCGAGCAACGCTTTTGCTGCGCCAGCCGCACCTTCGTTGTCGGCCAGATTGATCAGCCTGGCAATCTGTGTTGAGTCGGCACCCAAATGCCTAGCCAACAACAGCCATTGGAACGCGAGACGCAATTTTCCAGGATCATGTAGATCGAGTATGGAGATCGTGTTGGGCGACACCGAAAGTGCTTGTGCGATGAGGTTTACTGTGGGGGGTTCCGCAATGTCCACCCGCGCGGTCAGCGGCCGCAGGGTGTCCGCACTAATCTGTGCGCCGGGGGTGGCCGACCGATTGAACAATTCACCGAGGGCTGGCCGCGAGAGTTGATCAGGCTGTTGCAACCAGAGCAGATCGAGCAATGTTTGCCACTGGGGGTTCTGCCATGCAGTGGTACTCGCTGCTGGCGCGACACCCAACATGTCACGCCAGTTGATTCCCGTGTTCGATCCTACGGCAACGCGGTCTGCAATCTGCATCAACTCGTTATCCACACCTACTGCGGCACTGAGGGTTATCAGACGATACAGGCGATCCATCCATGCGTGCAGCCGTGGCATCGCTGTGGCAGTCACACTCGGCGGGACCGGATGAGTCAATGAAACATCGGCCCAAAAACTCCTGTCGAGAAATGCCTCATACGCGCAGAGAGGTTGCTCTTGCGCAGGATCGAGCAGCAACCGCTCCCCTAGAAGAGAGGCCACTTCCGTTTCCGCCAGGCCGCATTGCTCGACAAGAACGGCCATCAATGCTCGTTCGCGCCGTCTGGATGCGATTGCCGTCAGAAGGTTGGTGAAGCGCCCGACGGAGCCGAAGTTGTTTGTCGCGGTAACGCTGAATAATGCAGTCGCTTGTTGGGCATTCATGAGTGGCAACCAGTCGCCCAAGCGATGATCTGTAGCACCAGATAGTGCTTCCACCAACTCGGCTAATAGTGCAGCACTCGGTGCCGTTCCTGTCGGGCCAGAGGCATCGCGAATACTCGCCACTAACTTACCGGCAGTCGCGTCGTCATAGATATCATTCAACGCATCGGCAGCCTGTACTTCCAGGCCAACGTCCGGCCGAATGGCAACCACAACGCGCAGTCGTTGCTGCACCAATCCAAGCAGCTCTTCAATCTGCTTATCAGACTTGATCGATGGCGGCAGCTCTCCGGCCACCGCTCGCCATCTCCCTCTCGTCAGCAGAGCGTGCGCAGCCTGGTCCGCCGTTAGTCCGATCTCGCTCAGGCGTTGGGCGGTATTACAAACACCTTCCAATGCATGCCAGTCAACGGCCTGTGAGGTCAGCGTATACCCTGTGATTTCTTTCAGGAAGGTGAATTGCAAGAGCGACAGCCCCAAGGCCTCGCGCAAGCGGGTTTCCGACATCGGTCGTTCAAGCAGCACATCGAGCGACAAGCCATGGTCGTCGTGCAGACGCTTGATGCTCGTCAATTTGACGAGAAGGTCAGCTCTCTGTTGATCAGTCGTTGCCGCACTTTCGAGTCCTTCGCACACCACAATGGCATGACCGAGATCTTTGATTGACCATCTCGGCAACTGTGCCCTCAAGCGCGTAAAGCGATGCAGGCGATCCAAAATCCCCTCCAGTACAGGGCCTTCAGCCGGGAGGCGCATTGCGCTGGTTTTGCATTGGTCGCGGTTGCTCAACTCAATGCCACGATCAACAGCCGCTACAAAATTCGTCTTTAGCGACTGCTCCAGTTCTTCGAGCGACAGCCCGGTGCGATCGATGAGAATGGATGCCCTGGTCAACACGTCCTCGACGGTCAGATTGGAAAGCAGCTCCCCGGAGGCGGGATCGACGATTCTGATGTCGTTGTCTATGTTGAACCCGTAGGCTGCCCATAGCCTGGCGCCAAGACGTTGCTGAGTAAGTAATTCCCATTGTGAATCCGCATGCGGGTCGCCGGCCTGATCGATCGATACATGGAGCGTCTCCGCCGCCAGATGGGCGGGCACGGTGCCCCGTCGCAGCCCTAGTAATTTCTCACGCGAGACGCCCAGTTTGGCCAGATACGCACTGACCTCGGCGTAACCACGGTCAAACGGCAGATGCCAGGGGTAGACAGCCCGGCGCAGTTTCGGGTACGCGATTTGCGCGATGACTTCGGCAGAGTCAGTGGAGATCGCCTCCGGCGCCGCAGCCTTCTCCAGAATCTCCAGCACGATGTCGATGTGCTGAACCAGCGCTTCTGCGTTTGTGCAGCTGAGCTCGAGCTTGAAGATATCGGGGCGCCTCGTTCTCAACACATCCAAAGCACTGCCCCCCTGGCCTCTAGACTTTGCCAGTAGATTGAGCAAATCAACCAGGTACGCGGGCTGACCCAACATGGAGTCGCATGGCCGACATAGACATTCGTCCAGGTCGCCGAATAAAGCCGCCAGTGTCGGCGCGTTTTCCCGCACCAGCTCCGGGAGCGGAACCTTGTATTCCTCCATCATCCAACTGGGGTAGTGTCGATTACTTTCCACTTCCAGCAGGACACCTTTCCCGCCATTGATCGTTTTCTCCGTAACATCGAAGAAACTATCAACGACTTCGCGCACATCTTCCTCGGGCAGACGTTCACGATACTGTTCATAGATATATCCCCGCCCATACCGTATTGCCTTCCCCGGGGTTTCAATACCGGCGTTCATCAAATCAGCGGCCAGTTCCATGCTGATACCAGTCCGCATAAATCGGCCCGTATTGCGGAGTGCTTTATGCATTTGGGGCTCTGTTTCCTTGACCGGCGTCTTGCCGAGCAAGATATTCTCGATCATGGCGGGCTGATGTTTGATCAAGGCCGCCACTTCGTTGACTGACACTCCCGGCAAACTAAATATACCGGCATGAATTTTCGATTCCACTGCCGTCAATGGATGCTGTCTTTCCACTTGCGCTTGCGTCCGCAGGGCAAGACCAGCACTGATGTCTGCTTCATCTGCCATACCGATCCACTCGGTGGTTTGTAATCTCGCCAACGGCGCAATCGAATCCGATGCGCTCTCCAGACGCGCATTCAAGACGCGCGACAGTCCCTCATGACCGGAGGTCAACTGATGCACCCGCACGCCACGCACAAAGGCTTTGATCGGCGCATCTGCATCCGGGTAACGCTCCGCCAGCTCGAGCAATGCAACCGTGTCGTACAGGCCTTTTTCCTGAACGACAGCCAACGCATCCAAGGCGACGACCTTGGGCAGTGGCGTGGCGAGGTTGCCCAGCAACTTCGCAAAATCACTATCGCTGCTTCGCTCAGGGTCAAGCTGCTGCAAACCCTGTAGCAATTTTAAAACATCGAGTAACAGCTCCACCTGTTTTTCATTCAGCGGCGGAACCTGATGGGCTGACACTGCGGCTCTCACAGCCTGGCGCAGACGCTCTGCCGGCTCCTGCAACACCGCGTCCAGATCCTTCACCTGCCTCTGCCGTGCGATTGCATAGAAGAACGGCCACCCGCCTTCTCGCACCAAGCCCTGCTGGGCGGAATATTCATCGGCCATTCGGCGTTCGGCCTCTCGAACCATTCGGCTGGAAGCCACCCAGACTTCTACCGCCATGCGGTCCAAGTCGGCATCCTGGACGATAAAATCCACGTCTTCCGGCGTCAGTTCCCAGGAAGCCAGATCGCGATTCACCGTGGATGAATCGACATGAGTCCACACCTCAATGCGAGTTGCGCCTTGCCCTTTGAGCAGCGGCGCAACGGCTTCGCTGATTCGCTGCCATTCAGAAATTCCGCCCACATTGAACAGGGTAAAAGTGACGAGTTGATCGCGGTCTGCTCTCTGAACTTCCTGCTTAGCCAGTATTATCCCCTCAGCGCTTTCACGCACTTCGACAATGAGCCAGGGGGCTCGGCGTGACGGCAGATCGCCAAGCTGAAAGGTATCAGCACGATACTCAATACGATAGTCGCCGTTCGGGCCGGTTTCGTCGGTGCCGAGCAACTGCGGCACCCGCAAATCTCGATCGAAAGCGCGCACAGCCATATTGGGCAGGGGTCTACCGTTCGCATCTGTAACTGTCCCCCGCACCACATACTGCTGGATGGGCAGATGGACATTCAGTTCGTATTTTGCAGGCGCATCGTTCTTCTTCTTGCTGGCGAACAGCATCTCGTTCTTCTCGTTATAGATCCGCACGATCACATCGGCGCCGCCCCGCTCTTTAGGACTCCTGCGAAAATCGGCTTCGCGGTACGGAATCTTGTAACCGCCCGTCGCATCTGTAGTAGCTTGGCCCAGCCTGTCTTCTCGGGACTCGTCCTTATCATAAGCAATGACAGTCAAGTCCGCTGCCGGTGTGGCATCCGCATTCGTCACGGCTCCGAAGACAACATAGGTCTCGCCCGCATCGACCGATATATCTTTGCTAGACTTGGCCGTGGCTGTTTTGCCGCGGATGGCTGGCTTCTTGGATGCGGCAGGTTTGGTCTTCGATGGATGCTTCGGCGATGTAGCCATTGGTATTGTCTCCGTTACGTATTTATGGTTGCGTAGTTGATCGGCTCAGACAAACCAGCTGCTCAGCCTGGACACATTATCGTGGTCCCGCTGCCTATCGCGCCTTGCGGACTGTTGGTGGTCCATTGTGCTCTCCTCAGTTTTGCCTTGCCTCACACGGCGTTCCTCGCATAGACTCATATAACCGTGCCGGCATCCAAGGAGTCATCGATGTCTCCGATTCATAAACAGGTGGTGATGGATGACCAGGGCCAACCCGTGAGCGTCGTCATCCCCTATCACGAATGGCTTGAGATTGAACGGGTCGTGTTGAATCAGCTCCATGGGACTGAGAGCAGCAAACTTCGCACACACGCCGGCGTCATACACTTGAGCCAAGATCCCGTGGTCTATCAACGGCAGTTGCGCGACGAATGGACGTAACGCCAGGGCGCTTCGTTCTTGACACCAACGCAGTGCTGTATTTCCTCGGCGGACGCTTGGCGCAGCCCCTCCCCGATGGCAGCTACTGCCTCTCCGTAATGTCAGAGCTCGAGTTGCTGGCATATCCTGACCTCACCCCGTCTGAAGAAGCTCACATCAAAGCTTTCCTGCAAGACATCACCATCGTCGAATTGAATGACACGGTAAAAGCTCATGCCATCGATTTGCGAAAGCGATATCGCCTCAAGTTGCCGTATGCCCTGATCGTTGCAACGGCGCTCGCCTTTAACGCGACGTTACTCACCAATGATGAGCAACTGCTGTCCCTTGCCGCCGTCCCAACACAGGTCCTGAAGCTCACATAGGCTCTTGCCATAAGAAGGAGACCGTTCCGCTCCTTCTTCCCGGTCAAACATATTGGTATCCCAAGGCAGTGATGTCTCGCGTGTCCATCTCCGTCTCGGTCCACGGATCCATGGTCGCGCTGGAGCCGGACAGGGTTGGATTCTGTCCGGGATGGGTGGCCTGCCATTCGGCCCAGATGCGATCAATCTCGCAGTGGTGCATCCAGAATACCGGGTCGCACGGGGCAAACGGGACGCTCCCCATGGAACCACCCACCCAGACATGTCCGGAGTTGTGAATCCCTTCGAGAGCCGGCGCGAACGTATTGAAGGTGCCGTTGGCCATCGCCGCCGCCACGGCCGAGGCGTTTGGCAGCACGGCGAACATGCCGATATTTCGTGTGACAGTGTGAGGTCCGCCCATCAGATTCACGGTCGGCGTGAAACCAAGCAGCCATGAAGGAAATGCCTGTTCCTCGCTCGATTTCCAATAGGGAATGCACACGGTCGGATCGACCGTCATGAGCAATTCTTCCATTCGCAATAAGTAGATCCTGTGCCAAGGTAGAAAGCGCGGGTTCCCGTGCATCTGATGAATCGCATTCCCGTGAATATCCACCAGTGGTCCTAGGGCGTTCATCGCGTTGATCTGGGTGAACGCATTGAGGAAGCGATTCTGCTCGTCGGCAGTCAGCATGCGATGATCCTTTCGAAGACACACATCGGCCTGGTCGTCGCCACAGGTAGCGGGCGGTTTGTAGTCTTCTTGACGCGGCTTGAAACACATGTGCTCAAAAGGATGTGGCACATAACGCGGTGGGTTCTTCGACGCATAACTTCCGTAAATGCGGCGATCGGGGTAACGGGGGTTGTTCGGAGGCGCATGGCCATGGTCAGGCTTCTGCTGATAATCCGGATCGTGATATGGGGGATGATTGGGCTTATGCGCATGCGGCTGGTGATCATGCGAGCCACCACGGCGCGTGGTATACGTCCCTTTCGCTGCTTTCTTCCTGTCGCTCTTTGTAGTTGCCATGTTGTTGTCCTCCTATGGGTAGGTTCGAGACACGCTACAAATTCTTTCCCCTGACATGGTGTCAGGAATCCCTGATACCCTGTCCCGCCCAGCGGGCGTTGGCTCGATTGAGCACGTGATACACCACATCCCCCGCCGTCGGCCGCAACGGT
>JAOUEB010000143.1 GCA_029858925.1 Nitrospira sp. | reverse complement strand
GTCGAAACCGAAGACGGTCGTATCATCGGGCGGGTGTCGGTGGAGGTTGAACAGCAGGAAGAGGCGCGACCGGCATTGACGACGGTGACCTATTGACCCAAAGCATTCATCAAGGCTTCTCCTGCCACCGCCGTCACCGCGAGTCGAGATGCAGTCGACACACTGCTCTTGAATGTCCAGCGTCGTTCCGGTACATCATCACCGATGAGTGTCCGCACCTTACGACCCTGCCCTTCCAGCCCCAACTGTGTGTCCACCCAGGCTACGGATGAGAGGCACGCGATCGTGCCGTTTCGGCACAACAAGCCTCGCGCAGAAGCGAAAGAGGCATTGAAGGCTGCGATTGCGACACTCTCGCGCGCAAAGCTTGTTGAAGAGGACGAATCCTATCTGCATTATGAATTCACCAGCCTCCTGCTTCGGTTTGTGGACGATGTGGAGTTTCTTTTCGACGATCAGACGCACATGATTCACTTCCGCTCGGCCTCGCGGACTGGGTATGGCGATCTCGGCGTCAATCGGAAGCGGATGGAAGAGATCCGCCGGCTTGCCGAAGGAAAACTATAAGGCCGCTAGTGCTTGGGGGCAGCGGGTTTGGGGCCCAGCCTGGTCGTGTGCTGAAAGACGCATTTGGGGCAGGTGTAATGGACGAACTGCCGGCCGCCGACGAGACGTTTCTTCATCGGGACTCGGCACCAGGTGCATAGGCGATCTGGAAGATCTATCGGGGAGGCATCCAATGGGGTGGTCATGGTCGGCATTGTCTCCGAGGGCCGTAAATCTTGTCAACCGAGCGGGTGGCAACGCTGCCGATAAAATTTTCCGGCTGCCGACCGCGAGTTTTTCTGATTTCGTGGTATATTCCCAAGCTAAGCACTCACCGAGTGCGTGTGCCTCTAACCCTCTTGCAGAAAGGTACTACCTCTTATGAGCATCTCGGCTAGTTCCGAGTCCGCGATCTTTCCATCCAACGCCCCTGTGGCCGCTTCCCGCCCAGCCCAGGACATGGTGGGAGAAGGCAAGGCTTGGGGACTCTGTACTGCAGTTGATCTTCAAGATTGTAATCCCGACCTTATCCGTGACGCCGCCCATATCAAGCGCTACGTCGTCGAACTCTGCGATCTCATCGGCATGAAGCGCTTCGGTGAATGCCAAGTCGTCGATTTCGGCGAAGGCCGCGTGGCCGGTTACTCCATGGTGCAGCTGATCTCGACGTCGTTGATCAGCGGCCATTTCGCCAATGACACCAATAACGCGTACCTCGACATTTTCAGCTGCAAGGGGTATGACCCTGCGGTCGTCGAATCGTTCTCGAAGGAATTTTTCGGCGCCCGCCGAAGTTTGGCTACGGCTACGCTTCGGTATTGAGGGGATGCACTCGCATCTGATGAACTGTGCGCGGGGGCCGCGGCAATGTGGCCCCCGCGCAGGTCGACCAGCCTTGTAAGAGTTCAACTCAGGATGAACCCAGCGACACCCAAAGAGTTATTCGAATCGCTTCCCTCGAAGCTCGATAAGGATGCAGCCGATGATCTGGATGCGGTGTATCAATTTGACTTAACGGGAGCGCAGGGCGGTCGGTATCAGGTGCTCGTGAAAAACGGGGTCTGTACAGTGAAGGAAGGCGCCCATGCCGATCCGCATGTGACGCTCTCGTTGGACGGTGATGACTGCATCAGGCTGCTCAACGGCCAGCTCAGCGGCTTCTCGATTGCAATGTCCGGGCGTTTGCAGATCACGGGAGACATCAGCCTGGCCATCCAGCTCAAGTCCTTGTTCCCGACCGTCGGCCGGTAAGCCGTCGAGACCGTCAGCCGGTTGTGTGTCAGGGAAGAGGCGCCTACCGTTTGTCTTCCAGTGTTCGCGGAATCCGATCTTCCAACATCACATATACCGTCGGGATCAGGAACAACGTTAAAAGTGTGGAGACGCTCAAGCCTCCGACGACTGCCCGTGCGAGCGGCGCGTTGGTTTCCCCCCCGGTTCCGAGGCCGATGGCCATCGGGAGCAGGCCGAAGACCGTTGCCAGCGATGTCATGAGAATCGGCCGGAGGCGGGTTCTCGATGCGGCGACCACGGCGTCGAGCAGCGGCCGGCCCTTTCGGCGCAGCACGTTCGTATAATCGACTAGCAGGACGCCGTTTGAGACGACGATGCCGAACATCATGATGATGCCCATCATCGATGTCGTGGACAGCGTCGTGTCGGTCAGAAACAGAATCAGGATCACTCCAGGAAATCCCATCGGCACCGCGAACATGATGATAAACGGGTCGATGAGCGATTTGAACTGTGCGGCCATCACCATGTACACAAGCATGAGCGCAAGGACGGTGGCGAACAGCAGGCCTTGAAAAGTTTCGCGCTGTTGCTGAATCTGGCCCGCCAGTTTAAGGCTGAAACCAGTCGGGAGTTGAAGCGAGGCGAACGCTGATTCGAGGTCGGCGGCAATATCTCCCAGCGGGCGGGTCGTCGGATTGGCCGTCACATGCACCACGCGTTGAAAGTACTTGCGGTCGATCTTCACCGGTCCGGCATTCAATTTGAGCGAGGCGACGTTCTTCAGCAGCACCGGCTGTCCGGATTTGGATGTCAATAAGATATTCTCCAGGTCGGTGAGATCCTTCCGGTGTTCCTCGGCCAGCCATGCGCTGATGAAGTATTCATTCCCGCTGCGCGGGTCGGTGTAAATGATGGGGTCGGTCTGTCCATTGCCGTTGAGGGAGTACAGGACCGTGTTCGCCACGTCCGCTTCGCTGATGCCGAGCAAGGCCGCTTTCTCGCGATCAACCGTAAGATTCACTTCCGGGTAATTTTCCTCCCGGCTCGGCTCGATATCGGCCAGCCCAGGGGTTTGTTCCATGATCTCCGTGACACGCTCGATCACCTCCCGCGCCTTGTCGAAGTCATAGCCGTAGATTTCGACATCAATGGCTTTTTGCGAACCGAAGCTGGTGACGCGCTTCACGAGGCCGCCGGGATCGAAAAACATGGCCACGCCGGGGAACAGGTTGAGAATCTTCGGGCGCACGTCATTCATGATCTGAATCTGGCTCCTGCTGCGTTTGTCCACGGGGGCCAGATATACCTGGATCGATGAGGTATGGGGGCCTGTGTTGGGGTTGAAGAGCGATGACCGGCCTTGCGACAGCACGCCCGTCGTGGAGACGATCGTCTCTACTTCATGGGCGGGAATATGCTCGCGCAGCACCCGTTCGACTTCGGCGACCTGCTGTTCCGTTATTTCGATGCGCTGGCCGACGGGGGCGCGCAGGGCGATGCGGAACTGGCTTTCGTCGGAGACCGGCAAGAATTCGGTGCCGATCAAGGGGACCAGCGCGAGCGAGCCGGCAAAGATCAGCACCACGGCCGCGATGAACATGCGGCGATGCCCTAACACCCAGCGCAGAGAGTCTTCGTAGCTTCTGTCGAGGGATTCGTAGCGATCACGGCTCCATTTCATCCCCCGGACCCACCATCCGGGCATTGCGCGGTGGGCTTCTTGCTCGGGTTTTAGAAACTTGTAACAGAGCGCCGGTGTGACGGTGCGGGAGATGAGGAAGGACGTGAAGAGGGCGATGGCGATCGTCACGGTCAAGGGAATCAGCAGGAGGCGCGTGATGCCGACGATGAAAAACATCGGAAGAAAGACCACCACAGTTGTCACGGTCGACGCAAAAATCGGCATGGCCACCTCGCGGGCAGCCTCCACAATGGCGTCCCAGCGACGAGCGCCGGTGTTCAGATGGCGCTGGATGTTTTCCAGCTCCACGATGGAGTCATCGACGAGGCGGCCGATGCCGAGCGCGAGCCCGCCCAGCGTGAATACATTGAGGGTTTGGCCGGACAGATAGAGCGCGATGAAGGTCACCAGAATGGACAGGGGAATGGAGACGGAAATGATCATCGTGCTGGTCAGGTTGCGGAGAAAGATCAGAATCACGGCTGCGGCCAAGAGGGAACCGTGCAGCGCTTGTTCGATGAGATTGCGGATGGATTGACGGATATAGACGGATTGGTCGAACGAAATGCCGAGCGTGACGCCCGGTGGAATGCCGATCATCTTTGGGATCGCCGCCCGTAGCGCGTCGACGACCTGGACTGTATTGGCGATCGGCTGCTTGTTCACGCGGAGAAAGACCGCTCTGGACCCATCGGTGCGTACGATGTTGGTTTGGATGTCGGATGAGTCGGTGACTGTCCCTACGTCGCGGACTCGGACTGGGTTGCCTTGCTGGTTAACCTTCACGATCACGTCTTGAATCGGCTCGACGGTCTTGAACTGATTGTTCGTGAATACGTTGTAGTCGAGATTGCCGGCTCTGATGTTGCCGGATGGCAAAATGACATTTGCCGCCTTGACGGTGTTCACTACGTCGAGAATTGAGAGCCCGCGGGCGCTCAGGAGCGCCGGATCAAGGTTGATGTTGATCTGGCGTATTTTCCCGCCCTCCACGGTGGCTGCGGCGACATCGGCGATCTGTTCGATCTGCGGGGCAATGGTGTTATATGCAAGATCATAGAGCGCGCGCTCGTCCAGATTGTCGCTTGACACAGTGACAAGCGAGACCGGGATTTGGGACACGTCGAATTTCACGATGAAGGGTTGCAGTATGCCGGGAGGAAGACTGTTCAGAATCTGTGTGATGCGCTGCATCACCTCCATTTGCCCGGTATCGATATTGGCGTCCCAGTTGAACCAGATCTGTACCGCGCCGAGTCCTTGTTTGGAGAATGATTCGACATGTTCCACGTTGGAGGCGGAACTGACGGCTTTTTCGATCGGATACACGACGCTTTGCTCGATATCGAGAGGGGGCGCGCCCTTATAGAGGACTCCGACGAATGCGACCGGAATTTGAATGCGAGGAAAGAGATCGATGGGCAACCGCTGTAGCGAGGTGAGGCCGAGCACCACCATCGCGAGCGACAACATCAAGATGCCGATTCGATTACGGAGTGCGAAGAGCGTCAGCCACATAGCGAAATGGGTGAGGGGTTAGGCGTAAGGCGTTAAGGGTGATGAAAAGACCTGCGATGACGT
>JAOUEB010000141.1 GCA_029858925.1 Nitrospira sp. | reverse complement strand
TTGGCAATCGCGAGACACGTCCCCCCTCTTGGTCGATGGAGATCAGGAGCGTGGAATGGGGACTGCATCGTTGCAGCCCGTTCGTGAGCTCGACGATCTGTTCGGCCGATTCGAGATTTCGCGAGAACAAGATAACGCCGCCTGGTTTATACTCTTTGATGAATGCGGCGAGATCCGCCGACACGGTCGTGCCGTCGAATCCCACCATAAAGAGCTGTCCGATCTTTTCACGTGACATCTGCATAGGTGTTCCCACGTTCTACAACGTTCGATCGATAAGGTATTGAATCAAAAGTCTGGTGCCGATTCCGGTCGGTCCTTTCGGAATGTAGGCCCGTTCGCGTTCGCTCCAGTCGGTGCTGGCGATGTCCAGATGTACCCAGGGCCAGTCGCCGGCGAATTTGCTCAGGAACAGGGCAGCCGTAATCATGCCGCCCCCGCGCCCGCCGATGTTTCGCATGTCGGCTACGTCACTCTTCAGCTGCTCGAAATACTCGTCCCACAGCGGCATTTCCCAGACGCGCTCGCCGGCCCGCAATCCGGCCTTCCGCACCGATTCCTTGAGCGTTGTGTCCGTGCCGAACATGCCGATCGCAAACTGGCCGAGCGCGACGACGCACGCGCCGGTTAGTGTGGCGATATCAATCAACACCGCCGGTTTGTAGCGTCCGGCATAGGCCAGTCCGTCGGAGAGAATCAGCCGGCCCTCGGCGTCGGTATTCTGGACCTCCACGGTTTTTCCGGACAGCGTCGTGACGACGTCGCCCGGCTTCATGGCCCGGCCGCCGGGCATGTTTTCCGTCGCTGGCAAAATGCTGACCAGATTGAGCGGCAACTTGAGTCTGGCCGCGGCTCGCATGGCAGCCAGGACTTCGGCGCCGCCCGTCATGTCCGTCTTCATATGTTCCATGTTTTCCGCAGGCTTGAGCGAGATGCCACCGGTGTCGAACGTGATGGTCTTGCCTACCAGCACCACGGGACGGTCATCTTTCTTTCGAGCGCCACGGTATTCGAGAATGATGAACTTGGGCGGCTCATGGCTGCCTCTGGCCACCCCAAGGAGGGCGCCCATGCCCAATTTCTCCATGTCTTTCTGCTCAAGAATCTTAAGGGAGACACCGGTCTCTTTCGCGATGGCTTTCGCTTCTTGGGCGATCTTGGTCGGCGTCATGACATTTGAAGGATGGTTGCAGAGGTCTCGGACGAACACGGCTGCTTCCGCTGTAGCTGTTCCGCGCCGGATGCCCTCAGACAGGGCGTTCAACTGCGATTTCTCCGGAGCTAGGAGCGTCATCTGTGCCAGATCTTTTGCCGGTGGTACGTCGCTTCGATAAATGTTGAACTGATAACTGCCCAGGATGGCACCTTCGGCCATCGCTTGCGCGACTTCGATTGCGGAGGAGTCGCGTGGAACGACCATAGGGATCGACACGGTGAACGATGTGGCCTTGGCCTGTCGGACGCGTTTTGCCGCATGTCCCATGGCTTGGCGGATCGTGTCCAGTCCGACAGAAGGTTTTTTCCCGATGCCGACGAGCAGTACGCGCTTTGCGGGTATCTTTCCTTGGGTGTGGAGCAGCGCCAGGTCCGATATCTTGCCTTCAAATTCTTTGGACTTGATCAGGTCTGTGAGCGCCCCTCCCATCGCCTTGTCGACGGATGCGGCGCCTTGCTCCGAGAGGCTGTCCCCCTCACATAGGATTAGGACGAGCGCCTCGGTCGCTTCGGTCTCTGTTTGCCCTGCCTTTACTCGGACTTGCATAATCTTCATTCCCTCATGCTCCTTTGTCATCGGTCATTCGTCATCAGTCACTGGATACCGGAGTGGTACGAAAGTTCACCAACGACCAGTGATTCATGACCTCATACCCCTCTCATATCCGGGGCCCAAATGTATTTGTGCATCTGGATCTGGTACCGCACCGGCAACCGATCCGTGAGCACCCATTCGGCCAGTTGCCGTGGGTCCAGCATCCCAAACACCGGGCTGAATAGTACAGTGCAGCGGCGGTCAATTCCGTACCGCTCGACCGTCTCTTTCGCCCATTCGTAATCGGACCGACCCTGAATCACGAACTTGGCTTCATCCTGCCCTCTGAGGCGTGGGACATTGGGCCAGTGCATCCGATCCGTCATGCCGCTGCCCGGACACTTGATGTCCAGGATGACATGCACCCGCGCATCAATTGCCGTGGTATCGATCGATCCGCTGGTTTCCAGCAGGACAGTGAACCCCTCGTCGCAGAGCCGGGCGAGCAATGAAGGGCATTCCGGTTGAGCGAGTGGTTCGCCGCCTGTCACTTCCACGAGGGGGCAGCCGTATGCGCGAACACTCTCGATGATCTGATCGATCGACTGCTCCGAGCCGCCATAAAAGGCGTAGTCTGTATCACACCACGTACAGCGGAGCGGGCAGCCTGTCAGGCGCACAAAGATACAGGGCCGCCCGGCAAACGTCGACTCGCCTTGGATGCTATGGAAAACTTCGGTGACGCGCATCATCCCATGTTCAATTCATGCGTGCGAACTATCGCCATCGCTCAATCGGCCACTTATGCTGCTTTGCCACATGGGCCATTCCCCGGATGGGATTCACGACGGTGGGATGGCCGACGGCGCGCAAGAAATCAAGGTCGCCGGGACTATCGCCGTAGGCATAGCACAGGGAGAGGTCCAGCGTCAGGTCCTGCGCGAGCTGATCGAGCAGCCGGCGCTTTCCCGCGCCATAGGGCAAGGGCGGGACAAGATGGCCGGTGTAGACGCCGTCGACTTGCTCCAGGCGGCCGGCGAAGCAGCGGTCGATTTGCAACGCGGTGGCAATGGGGTCGATCAGGAAATCGAGCGAGCCCGTCAGCAGCACGATCAGGTGGCCGGCCTTTCGATGTTCCTCGATCATTCGCATGGCCGCAGCGGACACGCAGGGGCACAGGTGCGCGCGGCAAAACTCTTCTCCCAACGGTTCGATCACCTGGGCCGGTTTTCCGTCCAAGTACAGCTTGCGTTCACGGAGCGGATGTAAGGAGAGTGCCGGCAGATGGCGCATGAGCCACGCAAGACTCGCGCGAGCCTCCGGCCATCCCACCACTCCGCGCCGCCACAGCCAGCGGAAAAATCTGACTTCGCTAGCCTCGCCGGGAAGGATGGTATTGTCCAGATCAAAAAAGGCCGCAACGTTGGCGTTGAGGCGACAGGGAGCAGTCGATGCGATTAATGGCATAATGTGGGAGCCGATCTCAGGCAGCTCTCTGCGCGCGCGCTGATTCTACCGAAGGACTCCTTCATTGACAAGAATTTTGCCCTACTTCTATAATGCGACTCCCTCGGGCGTGGATCGTCGTTCGTGAAGTGTCTCTTGCGACATGCTTCCAGTGGCTTCCCCTGACGATCGACGCTTCAAGCTTGGTGTTTCACGTTTCTTGCCGAAGTGGTGGAATGGCAGACACGCACGTTTGAGGGGCGTGTGGCGAAAGCCGTGCGGGTTCAAGTCCCGCCTTCGGCACCAAAATTCATCTTCTCACCGGCCCCCTGCTTCCGTATAAGGCCATTCCGCTCTAGCCATATGAATCTAGACGGGGTGTAGCCGTTCGTACAACATTGTAGCGTTCTTCCATGACTGTTCAGTGTCGGCGAGATAGGGAAGCGTGGAACCCGCGCGCTGGGTTTCAACAGTCTCATTCCTGTGCCGGATCATGTGGCATCTCTGGCATGTCACGTCAACACGTACTTCGATCTCATCATGCGGGCGTGAGCGACGCAGTCTCATCATCTCACTTTCTACGCAAAGGCATCGCACTATGAACAGTGCGTCCGAACTGGACTCATTGCGCAGCCAGGTCGCCGACCTGTCGCGTGAGCTGGCGGAGCAGGCGCGGGTATCGCGCGAGCTCAATCGGCGGCTCGACTTCCAAGGTCAGGATCAAGGCAAACGGGCCGGCATGTTTCGCGCCATCATCAAAGGCATAGTGGCGGCGATGTATTTCGCATGCTGGTCTGGGGCTTGGCCGAAACGCTGAACGTTTGACACGTCTTTGTGGGTGAGTGGTACGAAGACCGGCCTGATCACGTTCGCGCAGTGGCTGTCTGGTCGGGAACGACGTTCGCGGAACCGTTTGAATACTGCCTTCAGGGGACACCCTGTGCGAATGTGGTGGGGCATCGGTTTTGTCTGTACGGCTCGGATGTGCAACGGCTCTTTCCTGATGATGATTTGCTGGTGGAGATGAAGGTCGAGAGCTATTGCGGGATGCCGCTCTTCGATCACTTGGGCAAGCCATTGGGCCTGCTCGTGGTCATGGACGAGATGGCCATGAGCGACAGCGCTTGCATCCAAGACGTGCTGTCGATCTTCGCCGGTCGTGCGGCGAGCGAGCTTGAACGGACCCGTATTGAGAACGAGCGGGCCAAAGCCTCGGATCTACTGAATAATATGATCGAGACAGTTCCAGACATCATCTTTACATTAGACCTCCAGGGGAATCTCGTCGGATAGAACAAACGCACGGAGGTGGCCACAGATTTAAGCCCGAAGGAGCTCAAAGATAGACCGGCTTTCGCGTTTGTGCCGGAGGCTGAGCATGCGCAGACTGCCATGGCCATTCAAAGCCTTCATCCGGACGATGTGGATCGGGCGCAGAGAGCACATTTCGAAGGATAATCTCCTTATGATCTGGAACTGCGGTTGCGGCATAGAGATGGTCACTACCGCTGGTTTCGTGCGCGGGGCAAGGCGATCCGCATAAAGAGGGACGGCCCTGCCGGATGGTCGGGTCGATTACCGACATTGCCGAACAGAAGCGGGCGGAGTTGCTTGAACGGGAGCGATTGACCCGCGTTATTCGGTTCAAAGAGGCGCAGCTGCGGCTGGATCGACTCTCCCACGAGAACCTTTCCCAAGACTTTCGGATGATCACGCGAATGAGGGTCGAGACTGTTGGCGTCGGACGAGTCAGCATCTGCGACAGGTGACTTGCTCCCGCGCGGAAATGAATGTATCTTGTCTGTCGATAACAAGGGATCTCTTACCTAGTTTGGGAGGGAGCCGTTGGAGTCGCTCGGGTACTATCCGGTCGTACGAACAGTG
>JAOUEB010000142.1 GCA_029858925.1 Nitrospira sp. | reverse complement strand
CTGTCAGGAAAGGCGGTGACCGGAGGGCGGCTGAATATCAGCGCGGCGCTCTGTTCGCCATCGTGTCCATAAACACGCAGAGATGAGTTGCAGGCATTCACTGAAGACGGGCGGCGAGTCGATGTACAGTCACTCGCCGCCCGCCATGTGTTTGGGACCATCGAGCCTGGCTCTCACATCCGCAATCTTATAGCCGTGCCCTTCGGGCAGCGCGAAAATCGGATTCAGGTCGAGTTCACTGATCTCCGGTATCGCTTCCGCCAGCAGCGCAATTCGCAGCAAGACCTCTTTGATCCCCTTGATGTCGACAGCAGGGCGGCTGCGGTAGCCTGTGAGTAACCGATAACCTTTGATCCCTTGGATCATGTCGGCTGCATCCCGTTCGGTCAGCGGCGCCACCCGAAACTGAACGTCCCCGAGGATTTCCACATGGATGCCCCCGAGGCCGAAGGCGATCAAGGGGCCAAAGAGCGGGTCGCGGCTCATGCCGACCATCACTTCTACCCCGCCAGACAGCATCGGCTGCACAAGTACGCCTTCCATGGCGTCCAATTTATTCTCATGCGTGAGCCTTGCTCGAATCGCCTCGAACGCATCGCGCACATCCCGCTCGCTTTGGAGATTCAACCGCACCGCGCCGATCTCGGTCTTGTGCAGAATATGATGAGACGCGAGTTTCACCGCAACCGGATATCCGATCTTCTGCGCTAGCTTCACTGCCTCGTCGGCGCTAGTTGCGACGGCTCCTTGCGCAAGAGGCAGATTCATTGCGCCGAGAAGGGCATGGGTTTCTTCCGTGGTCAGCCAGCCAGATCCTCGCTCCAATAAGGCCTTGGCGCACAGGGCCTTGGCAGTGGAAAGATCCATGTCGGCATAGCTCGGCGTTGGACCGATGGGTCGTCGCCGCCAGGCTTCATAGGCGAGCGCGTGGCGGAGGATACGAGGCGGTATGTCCGGACGTCGGTAGGTGGGAACGATTTCTCCGTCTATGGTGAATGTCCGATCCAAATCTCCCTCTGCCATCCAGCAGAGATAGACCGGTTTCTTCTGTCCGATGGCGCGTCTTGCCGCGCGGATCCCTCGCACGATTCCCGCAGCAACCGGGTCATTGTCTTTGGCTCTGACGGATACGTGAACGATGATGAGGGCGTCGATCTCGTCCGATTGGAGCATCGTCTCGACGGCCTGTGCGTGTTGTTCCTCTGTTGCGAAACCGATCACATCAACCGGATTGTTCAGCGCTGCTGTGGGAGGAAGAAAAGAGGCAAGCGCGGCCTGGGTTTTCTTGGACAATTCCGGCACCATGAGCCCTTCCCCTGCGCAACTGTCGGCGCAGAGGACGCCTGGGCCGCCGGAATTGGTCAGGATGCCGATTCGGCGATTCGAAGGGAGCCGTTGATTGGACAACCCAGTGGCCAGAGAGAGAAATTCTTCCAAGGTTGTCGCACGGATTGCGCCGCACTGTTTGAACAAGGCGTCAACCGCGGTGTCGCTCGTGGCCAGTGCCGCCGTGTGAGATCCGGCCGCTGACTGTCCAGCCTGTGTCCGGCCCGCTTTTATGACGACGATGGGTTTTGTTCTTCCCACCCGCTCGGCGATCAATCTGAATCGCCGAGGATTGACGACGGTTTCGACATAGAGAAGAATCACGTCTGTCGCCTGATCCTGCTCCCAGTACTCCAGCAGATCGTTCACCGTGACGTCCGCATGATTGCCGACACTGACAAAGCTGGACAGGCCGAGATTTAATCGGCTGGCCGCTGTCACCACCGCGAGACCCATGCCACCGCTCTCGGAGGCGAGGGCGACTCGACCGGTTGGCGGGATGGCAGGGGTATAGGTTGCATTGAGGCGGACGGCGGGATCGAGATTCATCAGTCCGAAGCAGTTCGGCCCGATCAGGCGAATTCCATGCTGACGGACTTTGGCGCGCAGCTGCTCTTCGAGCGAGGTGCCCGATCCGCCTGTTTCAGCAAATCCTGCCGTGATGAGGACCACGGCCGGCACCCGCATGGCGGCGCAGTCGTCGATCACTGAAAGTACCGTGTGGGGTGGTACGGCGATTACGGCAAGATCGACAGGGTCGGGAATAGCCTTTAGCGAAGAGAATGCCAGGAGCCCCGCGATTGCCGTCGCATGCGGATTGACCGGAAGGATCGTTCCGCTGAAGCCGCCCTTTTGGAGGGATTCGAGGATTCGATGTCCGATACCGGTCGGCGTACGGGAAGCGCCGACAACAGCGATACGACGGGGATAGAAGAACGGCTTCAGCGAGTCGATGCCGCAATCAGGTGAAGAGCCAGCCATCGATACCTTCCTGCACGGATAATCACGTGTGGTTTAATGCCTCTGCCCATCAGATAAGCCACTCAGGCTGAAGAAGCAAGACGATCCCCAAGCCGGCCATCACCAATCCGCTGGCGAGCTTCAGCCAGCGCCCGGCGCGTTCTTGTAGTTTCCTTCGACTCAGTGTGATCACCGCAATGGCAACCATGAGGCTGTCATCAAAGATGTAAGCCAGATTGTAGAGACCGAGGTAACCGTAGTATTCCCACATCGGCAGCTGCTGGAGCGTGAGAATCTGTGTGTAGAGCGCTGGAAATCCCGCGGTGCACAGCAGTTCGATGATATTCACAAGCCCTGCAAGGATCACGATGCCTGCCATCGCGCCGGCGAGGCTCTTGGCGTGGAGTATTTCTCGTACCCTGGCATAGAGTCCCGGCTTGGCCGATTCGGGAATGCTCAGCGAGATACCACGGTGGAGGGCGAAGAAATCTTTGACGTTGACTGTCCCCACGAGAAGGGCGATGCCCCCCAAGGTGATCTGCACGGCGCGTGAGAGACCGATCAGGAGAAACATGTTCAGCCAGGCCGCCATGAAGGCAAAATAGACCACGCCGCTAACGAGCACGAACGTCCCGGCGATGAGGGCCATCTTGCGCCGATCCTGAAGATTGACGAGCAGCGACAGCAGAAAGAGCAGTACCCACATCGCACAGGGATTGAACCCATCCAGCAGCCCGACGGCAATGGTGAACAGCGGAAGGCCAAGATCCCTGACGCGAAGCTCGCCGAACCATGCCGTCCTGATACCCTCGCCGACAATCGGCGCACCGCCTCGCGTGCGCTGATCGAGCCGGGCGCGGATCTCCGCTCCGGTCGTGTCGGCCGAGCGGAACCCAATCGTCAGTTCCTCGCCGATCAGAAATGCCGGGACCCCGGCATTGGCCAGTCCCTGTTTAGCGGCCAATGAGGCCAGGCGTTCCCGCGCGGCTGAGTGCTCGGCGATGTCGTAGATGGCGATCTGAATCGATGGCCGCTCACGCTGAAGTTCATCGAGAAAGATCTTGGCGGCTTCGCAATGGGGACAGCCGGCGCGGACGAAGACCTCGATGTCCGTGGCAGTTTCTGCGGCCCGAACGCTCGTTCCGCTCAAGACCAGAAGAACGAAAAGACATGAAATACATTGCTGAATGAATCTCTGCGGGATTGTGCGCTGAAAGGCCACGGCCTCGCACTAACTGATGATGTCGGGCGGCGACATGGTTCTGACGTAGGACAGCACGTCCAGTATCTGTTCGTCCGTCAGTTTGCCGCGGAAGCTGTGCATCGGACTGAACAGGACGCCGTTGGAGATTGCCACGAGCAATTCCCAGTCTGTTTTCGACCGAGTGATGCGGGACTGGAGATTGGCCGGCCGCACGATTAAGTCTTCGCTGTCTGGACCTTTCCCATCCAATTGTGACCCGTGGCAACGGAGACACTGCTGTTCATACACGGCCTGTCCGGATTTGGGATTTCCGCGAGACATTTGTGCTGAAACCCAGGACGTTCCGATGCAGATGAGTATCAGGACCACGGCCAGCGCCATTTTCATGGTCGACCCCTTTCACCGTATGACGAGAACCGGACAACTTACCTGGTGGACGATGGCGTGCGAGACGCTTCCCAGGAGGAAACGATCGATCCCTTTGCGCCCGTGCGAAGCGACCACCACCAGGTCCATGGCTTGCGCCTGCTCCTCGACCATCGCCGCCGGATTGCCTACCGCCACCTTTGTACTGACCGTATATCGAGAATCCAGGAGCTTGGCCGCAGTCGTCTTGACGAATTCCTCTGCGTAGCGCTCCGCGCCTTCCCACCAAGCCTTTGCCCCCAGCGCATCATAGGGGCTATCTAATCCAACGGGGACGACAACATTGAGCACAGAGAGTTCGACAGGTGTCGCGAACTGGTGACGGGTCAGCCACTGTGTGATCCGATCGGCGTCATCCTGGCCTTCAACGGCGACCAGCACCCGCTGAATCTGGCGAGCAGGTCCTTTGACGATCAAGGTAGGACGAGACCCATGCGACAGCACGCGATGGGAGACACTGCCGAGGACGGTTTCGGTGACACGGCTGCGCCCGCGCGCGCCGACGACGACGAGGTCGGCCGAGACGGTGTGAGCGCCGTCGAGAATGACCTGAGCGGGGCTGCCAATCTCGTTGATCTTTCTCACGGACTCCACGTTGGACGGAATCATGGCTGCTGTGCGTTCCAGCAGTTGACGGCCTGAGTCCACCATCGCGTTACGAAAGTCGTCGTACCCCTGCAGATTGGCGGCCCCGGCTATCAGTGGCTGCTCGAAAAATCCGAGATTGACCCCATGCACCAGCGTGACGTCCGTCGGGTGATAGACATGAAATGTCTGGGTGATAGCCTGAAAGGCCTGGTCTGACCAATCGACGCCGATCGCGATTCTCATTTGTGGTGCTCCTGGGCTCCTTTGTCAAAACAGAGGATGAGGGGATGTGCCAAACGGAAGCACGCGTTGTGAGTCTCCGAGATTGCCGCGGATGCGCCACTCACCTTCTTCAAGCATGAGGTAGTGTATTTCCTGATGCCAGCTGTCGATGGGGACCTGGAGACCGGTGGTCTTGGAGTGGCCCCACAGACGGCCGGTGCACGTGACCTCCAGCACGGTCTGGCTTCCTGATCCGACTTTGGTAAATTTGCTGAACAGATGGGTGCTTGTGATCTCCTCGTATTCCTTGAACAGGTCCTTCCACACTTTTCGGATATCATCCTTCTTGAGTCC
>JAOUEB010000140.1 GCA_029858925.1 Nitrospira sp. | reverse complement strand
ATCCCGAATCAGTCTCATCGCAGTCTGAAGATTTCGCTTCTCCCGCAACGGAACAGTTCCAAGTCTTGGATAGGCTGCCGCCAGACGCTCAACCGGAGACGGTCCCCCCATCGGTTTCGGCTCCGATGCCATGGGAGGATGTCCGGGATGCGGCGATCGGCATTTCGGATCAGACAGTCACCGAATCGTCCGATGCGATATCATCCCTGCCCGCGCCGGCCCAGAGTCCAGGGGATCCGGCCTCTGCAGTGCAGAACGGGGGAGAGTTTTCTTGGGATTCCGTGTTCCAGAATGTGTTGAAAGTCGGAAATGCACCGCCTGTTCCGACGGTTCAGCCCCTGTACGCAGAGGAAGTCGATCCCGGAACGATTGAAATTCCGGAAGCCGCTCGTGCGTCATTGTCGTTGGACACACCGGGGAGTTCACCGGCTGCTGCTCCGATGCCATGGGATCAAGTTCAGGAATCTCCCATTACGATCCCGCAGGAGCAGACTGGAGAAACGGCTGCAGAATATTTGGTTGAGACGGCGCCGGTATATGACCCGGAACCGGTTTATACGCAGGATCGCTCGCTCTCCATCCTTTCGACAGCCGATGATGCGCCGGGAACGGATGCCTTCTCCATCATGGGATCATCGTCTGCTCCGTCCCTATCTGAGCAGGCTGAGCAGTCCGAACCGGACGTTGCTCCCGCAGACTCACCTCCGGCCTTTACGGCCGTGGACTATCGAGACAACGGTGACGCAGTGGAACAGGAAGCTTCCACATTCTCCTTTGCCGGTGAACCGCTGAACCCTATGGAGCCGGCGGCATCCGAGCCGTCATGGGTTTCTACAGGCAGGCCGCTGCCGGCCGATGAGCCTGCTCCGGTTGAACCCCACTATGAAAGCGTCCCATTTTCATCGGGGGGAGATGCTGTCGACTCTGTGCCGGCTCCTCAGGCAGATGTATCGGAAACTTTTGAAGAGCCGAAGCAGGCACCGAATAGTCCCGCGTCGTGGGCGCTTCTCGATGACATGCCTGACCGCCGTGCAGAACAGGAGGAGCAGCTGAAGCCGACGTTTGTCGAAGCGAAAGCTCCTCCTGAGCCGGCATCCTCGCCGAAGGAATGGGGCAAAGCCAGAGAGTCTCTTCGATTCGTTGAAGAGCCGTCGATTTCCCCAGTGGTGGAGCCAACGTCGCAGGCGCCTCGGTGGGAAGAACAGGGTATGACGTACTCTGAACCGGCGGCAGCCGCTGTCGGCGACGTTCTGTTCGGAGCGTCAGAGCCTCTTGCGCAGACGGGAACAAGAGGGCGTGCGGAAAAACCAACAAAGCCGCGCCAGAAATCCCGCTCGAAGTTGAGCCGTCTCCACATCGGCCTATCGAGTTTTATCGGATCTTGTTTCTCCACCAGCCGAGCGATCGTGCTGTCGGTCATCGCGCTGGTAGTTCTTTCCTGCGCGCTGGCAGCGTTGGGGATCGGTGCTGTGGGATTGGTATGGATCATCATGGAAGAATCGCCGTCCGCTGCATTCACGAGCTTGACCGCCAATCCGCCGCGAACGGTGTCGGATGTGAACAAGAACGGCTACCTGTTTCTACTGGGATTCGATGGGCCTCCAGGGCAACACCCGATCCAAGTCGGATATGAACGGAAGGCCGATGGAAACGACGCTGATAGGGCGCCGGCTTGCCTCGGAGGGTACAGTGACGGGTCGCCTGCCGGGCAATCGAACGCATTTGCGAATGTCCTGAACGGATGGTTCAAAGGACCGGACCCGGTTGGCCGGTTCACGTCGAATCGCAGCGCCGTTGAGGCGTGGGCGCGTCAGGGAGAAGCGACGCTGAGGCGGTATGGGGAATGGCACAAGCTCTCATTCGACGACTGGGGCTATGGCGCGGCTGTCAGCCCACCCTGCGCCGCCATCACCTTCACTCATCGCCTGTATGTGGCGGAGGGGTTTGCGCAGGGAGCCGACATTGGCATCGACCGGCTCGAGGTGGACATGGAAGCCTGGCGCATTGTGCTGGGTCAGGCGAAGACGCTTCCCGTGAAAACCCTGGCACTCCAAGCCATCAACGACGACATCGCGGTCGCCTCCGGGCTGCTAGTACAGCCGGGCTTCGACGGCCAATATGTGGGGCGTCTCGGCAAGATGTTCCGGTCCCTCAACCAGACCGAACTGTCGATTCGCTGGCCGATGCAGAGTGAATTGGTTGCAGCGGCAAGGACGTTCGACTCTCAGCTGAAGGCCAAGAGGAGGGAAAAACAGGCGGTTCATGTCGCTATCGCCTCGGCCCTGCCACTGCCGAAACAGCGCCGGCTCAATGACTACGCGGACTATTACGAAGCATCCGACAGGGCCGCCGGCGAGGGGCGGCATGGTGCCTTGCCAAAATGGAGCGCCTATATTCAATTCCCGGCGAACCGGCTGATGGACTATTTTACGAATCCGATCGAAAACATCGTCGGCCTGGAACCGTTGGCGCCCTGGGACCTCTACAATGGGCTGGTTGTCGATACGGAGGCGCATTTGCGTCTTGCCAGTTTGCAGGCGTGGATACGCCGTGGTTCTCAGGATGCCGATCTGCTGTCTCGCATCGCCAAGGCTGGGCAGAAATTCTACGATCCGTACACCGGGTTGCCGATGCTGGTCAATCTTAAGAAACGCGCGCTGTATAGTGTCGGGCATGACGGCAAAGACCAGGATGCCGATCCGCAGTCCGATGTGGTCGTGGCGATTCCGGCCAATTAGCCCGCCTGCTTCACGAAATATTCTACAGCTGTTCTTGCTTGACACTGTCGGCGGCATTTCACACAATCGCTCCCACCGCGAGCCAGTGAGGAGTGAGCCATGGCGCGTCCGCCTCGATTTCACAACGATTCTGCGATGATACAGGGCAGAGAGTTTCCCTCGTCCATTCCAACACAGATCGTTTCCAACGAAGAATTCACACCCATGGGGCAGACGGCGGACCAGGCCCGAGTCGAACAGATGGCCGCCGCGCTTGTGGAACGGACCGCGGCGCGCCGAGGCCTGACGCGCCGTGATTTTCTCAAGACCACAGGGGGTATGGCCGGCGCGTTGCTGGCCATGAATGCCGTATTTGGGCGGTTCTTCACTATCAACGACGTTGAGTTGTTCGAGCCGGCGGCGTTTGCCGAACAGCAAGGAGCCCTCTCTTTCATCTTCGATGTGCAGACCCACTACGTCGGCTCTCAGTATGATCCGGCCGATGCCGAAGCCAAGCGAAAAGGCGCGGTATCCAAGCAGGCACTGCTGTCGTTGCGGCGGCATATTCGCGAAGCAGGGCTCAATCCGAAACTCAGAGGCGATCGGGGGACGATCGACGATCTGTCGTGGAGAAATTTCGTCAAGGAAGTGTTTCTCGACAGCGAGACCACCGTCGGTTTGATCAGCACCCCTCCAGGGCCGTATCCGCAGGAAGCGGTGGTGCCACCCAAGGAAATGGCGCATATTCGTGATGAGATCAACCGCGTGGCCGGCTCGCAACGGATGCTCGCGCATGGGCTGGCGACGCCGCAGCTGGGCACAGCGGATCTGGAATTCATGGCGATGCAGGCGGAAACCCTGAAAGTCGATGCCTGGAAATGCTATACCGGCTCCTGCCCGAAGGGATTCGACCGAGGCTGGCGAATGGACGATGAGGCGATTGCTTATCCAATGTTGGCGCAGGCAATAAAATTACAGGTGAAGCGCGTGTGTGTGCACAAAGGATTGCCGCTCGGCCCGGTACCGGACTACAACCATCCGAGAGACTTGATCAAGGCCGCCAAGGATTTTCCCGATATCGACTTTCTGGTGTATCACTCGGGGTTCAGAGGCGCCACATCGGTGGACGAGGTGTTTGCGAAGACCGGCGAGATCCCCTGGACGACGGAATTCTGCCGCATGAAACAGAAGGAACCGGGAATGTCCAACATCTATATGGAACTCGGTTCGACCTTCGCGCAACTGGTGACGACTTATCCGGCGGTCTGCGCTCATCTGCTCGGTCAGATCATCGAAGGGTTCGGCGCCGATCACGTGCTGTGGGGGACGGATTCCATTTGGTACGGCACGCCGCAATGGCAAATTGAAGCGTTCCGGCGATTTCAAATCCCGGATCAACTCATCGAGACCCATCGTTATCGGCCCCTCACACGCCAGGTGAAGGAACAGATTTTTGGACTGAACGCGGCGCGCGTCTTCGGCATCGACGTGGCAGCGAGGCGGAACGAGTTGCCGAAGGATGTGCTTGGGCGACTGCGGATGAGCTACCTGGAGGAAGGGCCGGAACCGAGTCTTCGGGCCTACGGGTGGGTGGCGGGTGGATGAGGTGAGGGGTGAAGGGTAAGGAGTAAGAGATACGGATGTGTAGGGACCCCGCTGCGGGCATGAGGGTGAAGGCCGCGTCTCGCGTGCGGCCAGGGCTTGGGCGGGTGCGATAGAAACCCCTGGGCATTGCCACCTGCATCAAGGAAAAAGCGGGAGAAACAGAAAGGGACAAAGGGACAATCGACATGAGAAGTGAAATTCTATATCCGGGAGCATTTCCGATGGTGCGGGTTGAACTCGCGGCGGGGGAGCACATCAAGGCCGAGTCCGGGGCCATGGTGGCGTCTTCTCCGACGATCGACATCGAAAGCAAAATGGAGGGCGGGTTCCTTGGCGCACTTTCACGTAAGCTGCTCACAGGGGAGAAGTTCTTCTTTCAAACCTTGCGGGCAAGCCGCGGTCCCGGCGAGGTCTTATTGGCGCCGACGGTGCCTGGGGAAATCGTCATCATGGAACTCGACGGCGTGAATGAGTACATGGTTCAGAAAGACGGCTTTCTGGCCGGCGCCAATTCCGTGACTATCGAGAGTAAGATGCAGAGCCTGACCCGTGGACTCATGGGAGGGGAGGGTTTCTTTCTTCTAAAAATAGGCGGCAAAGGCACGTTGATTTTGAACAGTTTCGGCGCGATTCACAAAATCGAATTGAAGCCGGAGCAGGAATACATCGTCGACAACAGCCACCTTGTCGCGTGGTCCTCGACGACTTCCTACAATATCGAGAAGGCCGCTTCAGGGTGGGTGGCGAGTTTCACGTCCGGCGAAGGGTTTGTATGCCGGT
>JAOUEB010000139.1 GCA_029858925.1 Nitrospira sp. | reverse complement strand
GACGCCTCGACACCTCCGAACTGCCAGGGGCGTTGTATGAGGCGCAGGAGCACGCTCGGTGGGATGACGTAGCGGCACGTTGCCTGGCCTGCGCGAACTGTACGATGGTCTGCCCAACTTGCTTTTGTCACACGGTCGAGGAGACTCCCGATCTCACCGGACAGCGCGCGGAGCACACCAGATTGTGGGATTCCTGTTTCACGCAGGAACACGGATACATTCACGGCAAGAATATCCGCCCGACCATCAAAGATCGGTACCGCATGTGGCTGACACATAAGCTTGCGTCGTGGATCGACCAATTCGGGACATCCGGCTGCGTCGGCTGCGGCCGGTGCATCACCTGGTGTCCGGTGGGAATCGATCTGACCGAGGAGCTGCCGGCCTTGCTGAATCGCGGATCACGCGGTCCCGGAAAGTTGCATCCATCGTGATGGATCTGAAACGGACCATTGTGGGGGTGCCGAAGGAGACCTATCCGGGTGAAACGATGGTTGCGCTCGCACCGTCGCACGTGCCGCTGCTCACGAAGGTGGGTTTGCACGTACTGGTGGAACCTGACGCCGGTCTGGCTGCTGGTTTCAGGAACGAAGCCTATCTGGTGAACGGCGCACAGCTTGCGAGGGACAGGGCCACGCTGTTTTCGTCCGCGCAGGTGCTGCTTCAAGTCAGGACTTTGGGCGCGAACCCCGACAAGGGTTGCGATGACATCCCATTGCTCGGACCCCAGCACACCGTCATCGGATTGGCAGATCCGTTAGGACGGCCACAGGCGTCGAAGGAGTTGGCAACACGCGGTGTGTCGTCGTTCGCCATGGAGTTGGTGCCTCGGATTGCCCGCGCGCAGAATATGGACGTACTGTCTTCCCTCGCCACCATTGCCGGCTACAAAGCGGTGCTCTTAGCCGCGGTCGAGTTGCCGAGGCTGTTTCCGATGTTGACGACGGCGGCGGGAACGATTCCGCCCGCGCGTGTATTGGTGATCGGCGCCGGGGTCGCGGGGTTACAGGCGATCGCCACGGCGCGGCGCTTGGGGGCGGCGGTGTCGGCGTATGATGTGCGCGCGGCGGCGCGGGAGCAGATTCAGAGTCTGGGAGCCAAGGCCGTCGCGATTCCGGTCGAGACGACCGACGCCGAAGATGCGGGCGGCTATGCCAAAGTATTAAGCGAGGATATCTTCCAGCGGCAGCGTGAATGCTTGGCGCCTGTTGTCGCGGCGAGCGATGTCGTGATCACCACGGCGGCGGTGCCGGGTCGGCCGGCGCCGCTCTTGATTTCGGGCGACCTGGTGGCGCGTATGGCGCGAGGCTCGGTCATTGTGGATGCGACGGCCGATCGGGGAGGCAACTGCGAGCTGACCCGTCCGAATGAGATCGTGCGGCATCATGGGGTCGTGATCCTGGGGCCGACCAACTTGCCCAGTACTGTGCCGACTCACGCGAGCCAGATGTATGGAAGGAACCTCGCCAATGTTCTCCTCCACCTGTGGAAAGACGACTCCTTGTGCGTGGATGTGGAGGATGAGATCACCCGCGAAATCTTGGTGACGCAAGGCGGAGTGGTGGTGCACCCTCGTGTGCAGGCGCTGCTTGCTGGCGGCGAAACTCAATGATCGTACGGAAGGAGATTTGATGGAAACCGCTGTGCTTGGGCTGACGATTTTCGTGCTGGCGCTGTTTGCCGGATTCGAAATCATCACGAAGGTGCCGCCCACGCTCCATACCCCGCTGATGTCCGGCGCCAATGCAATCTCCGGCATCACGCTGGTGGGTGCTCTGCTGGCTGCCGGGTCCGAGCGGGATTGGCTCTTGAGCGCACTGGGGTTTGTCGCCGTTGTGTTCGCCACGATCAACGTGGTGGGCGGGTTTCTTGTGACGCATCGGATGCTTGCGATGTTCCGACAACGCCCGAAGATGGAGCCATGAACGCCGCCGTTATCAATCTTGGATACCTGGGCGCCTCGGCCCTCTTTGTGGTGGGCCTCAAAGGGCTCGCGCATCCGCGCACGGCGCAGCGCGGGAATCTGCTGGGCTCGCTTGGGATGCTGCTTGCCGTCGCGCTGACGCTGCTCGACCGGCGTATTCTTGGTTTCCAGACGGTTGTGGTGGGGATGGGGATTGGAGCGGTCCTCGGCGCAGCGCTGGCGCTGAAGATCCACATGACGGCCATGCCGCAGATGGTGGCCCTGCTGAACGGGTTCGGCGGGGGCGCCTCGGTCTTTGTGGCCGGAGCCGGGTTGTTGGAGCGCCAGAACGCGGTTGTTCCGGCGCTCAGCCAGTTCACCGTGGCCGCGGTGGCCTCCGGCGTGATCGGTGCGGTGACGTTCTCGGGGAGCCTTGTGGCCTTCGCCAAGTTGCAGGAACTCGTGACAGATCGCTCCCTCCGGTTTCCCGGCCGGGGCGTCCTCACAGCCGGGCTGGCGGCTGTCGCGTTCGGCCTCGGTCTCTGGCTCGTGCTGACACCGGAACCTCATGCCGCCTACTGGCTCGTCGTGGCGGTCTCGTCGCTGCTTGGTCTGTTGCTCGTGCTGCCGGTCGGTGGGGCCGATATGCCGGTCGTCATTGCGTTGTTGAATTCCTGCTCCGGGCTGGCCGCTGCCACGACCGGGTTTGCGCTCAACAACAACATTCTGATCATTGCCGGGTCGTTGGTTGGCGCATCGGGGTTCATCCTCACGCAAATCATGTGTCGGGCTATGAACCGGTCGCTTGTGGATGTCATGACGGGAATCGCTCCCCCCGCGGGGACAGGCCGGGGGGATGAGGATCTTTACGCGGGTAGAGTCAAGGCCGGTTCCCCCGAAGAAGTGGCCTTGCTGTTCGCCGCCGCGCGCCGGGTGGTGATCGTGCCTGGTTATGGGATGGCTGTCTCCCAAGCCCAGCACAGCGTGGCGCATCTCACCGAGTTGTTGCATTCGCGAGACATCGAGGTCGAATTCGCGATCCATCCGGTGGCTGGCCGCATGCCGGGGCACATGAACGTACTGCTCGCGGAAGCGAATATTCCGTACGAACTGTTGAAAGACCTTGACGACAGTAATCCGACGTTCGAGCAGACGGATGTGGTGCTCGTCATCGGCGCGAACGACGTGGTCAATCCACTGGCAAGGACGGATCGGACCTGTCCCATCGCGGGCATGCCGATTCTTGATGTGGACAAGGCCCAGGCGGTCGTGGTGATCAAACGGAGCCTGAGCCCAGGCTTCGCGGGGATTCCCAATCCGCTGTTCGCCGCCGACAAGACGATCATGCTGTTCGGCGATGGCCGGGAGATGGTGCAAGCGCTGCTGAAAGCATTGAAGGAAGGTCCATGAAACCAGGTTCGGCACAATGGGGGCCAGGATGATGCCTTCGTCGCAGGTCCACGGGAATTCCGAGACCAACCCGTATCTCGTTCATCCGGCAACCATCATCGACAAGGTTCGAGAAACCGACGATATCCACACCTACCGGTTGAGGCTCGACGGGGAGGACGCACGGCGACGCTATCGGTTCGCCGCCGGCCAATTCAATATGGTCTATCTGTTTGGGGTCGGCGAAGTGGCGATTTCGATCGTGTCAGACCCGGATGAGCCGGAGTTTCTGGACCACACCATCAGAGCCGTGGGGCGAGTGACCTCCGCCATCGCGCGGCTGCAGGTCGGCGAGTCCCTGGGGATCCGCGGTCCCTTCGGACAAGGCTGGCCGCTGGAAGACGCGCGCGGACGCGATGTCATCATTGTCACCGGCGGCCTGGGTTGCGCTCCGGTGGTGGGGGCCATCGAATATATTTTCAGACGGCGCAATCACTACGGCTCCGTCAAGATTCTCCATGGAATCAAGACGCCGGAAGACCTTCTCTTTCGCCAACGGTTTGAGACATGGCGGAAGCATCCGAATACCGAAGTCTTGTTGACCAGCGACCAGCCGGACAAGACATGGCACTACCACGTCGGCGTGGTGACGGAACTGTTCGAGCAGGTGGTGGTGGATCCAGCACGCACCGTGGCGCTGATGTGCGGACCGGAAATCATGATGCGGTTGGGCGCGCCGATCCTCATCGGTCGAGGCATTCCGGCAACCTCGATCTATGTCTCGCTCGAACGGCATATGGAATGCGGGATCGGCCTCTGCGGACATTGCCAGATGGGGCCGTACTTTCTGTGCAAAGACGGGCCGGTCATGCGCTATGACCGAGTGGCGCAGTGGCTTGGACGGGTAGGGGTGTAGAAGGCTATCAGCAATCAGCGTCCAGCATTCAGCGTTTGGTCTTTGGCCTGAAGATGAGAGCCGGTTGTGTTTTCCGGAAGACTGAAGGCTGACAGCTGATAGCCACGGTCAGAAAGCGCGATGATGGACCAAGTAATTTCACGATCTGAGCAGGCCAGCAGACCGAAGTTGGGCGTTTTCAAATTTGCCTCCTGTGACGGCTGCCAGCTCAGTATTTTGAATCTGGAAGATGACCTCCTCGCTCTGGGGCAGGCGTTGGACCTTGCCTATTTTCCTGAAGCCTCCAGCGACATGAAGCCCGGCCCCTACGATATCGCGTTAGTGGAAGGTTCCATTACGACGCCGGACGATGCTGCCAGGATTCGAGCTCTGCGTGAACAGGCCGTCACGCTGATCACGATCGGCGCCTGTGCGACGGCCGGCGGGATCCAAGCCTTGCGCAACTGGGCCGATGTCGAAGCGTTCAAGCGCGCAGTCTATCCCAGCCCGCAGTATATCCAGAGTCTCGGCACGTCCACGCCGATTTCCGAACACGTGCGCGTCGATTTCGAGCTGTGGGGGTGTCCGATCGATAAGGGCCAATTGTTGCGGGTTATCACGGATCTACTGGCCGGGGTTCGGCCCAGACTTTCCGCGGACAGTGTCTGTATGGAGTGCAAGCGACGCGGCAATGTCTGTGTGATGGTTGCCAAAGGCATCCCTTGTTTGGGACCGGTCACCAGGACCGGCTGCGGCGCGATCTGTCCTTCCATGGGACGTGATTGCTACGGCTGCTTCGGCCCGGTCGAAGGAGCGGCCTCCACCCTGGCCTACCCGCCGAACACTAAGTCGCTAGCTCGACAGTTTCATGAAGAGCTTGGCCTGATCCCGGTCGAAGTGCTGCGTCGATTCAGAGGGATCACCGGCGCGGTGGAACCGTTCAGAC
>JAOUEB010000138.1 GCA_029858925.1 Nitrospira sp. | reverse complement strand
ACCGTTTGCCCGATCGCGGCGATGTCGGTCGGAGTCTTGATGGTCGAGATATCGATCTTTTCCTCCGCCGGAGGCAGGGACGCCAGCTGCGGCACGGCGAGCGCCATGAGCGAAAACAATCCGAGCACGATGCCAACGAACCCCATGACCCGGACAAAGGTGGCTTTGATAAAGAGGAGAATCAGGATCCCGATCCCGACGATTGAAAGCGCGATCAATTGTAGCTGTGCGACTTCACTCATAGACCCTCAAATTTTAAGTGCTGAGTGCTGAGTTTTTAGTTTCTAACTCAACACTTGTAATTCAAAACTCAAAATTCTCTTCACTCTATTGCCGCTCATCCGGCGACCCTCCGGCCATCGCCGGAATGCCGCGCGGCAGCTCGCCCTTCCCTGCTCCCTGAGCCGCTTTGCCCTTGTCACCCATCGTGGCGACCCAGAAGATAAATGCCACGATCATACAGAACGCAAACGTACAGAAGGCCATAATCAGGGACGCGCTGCCCAGCGCCGGCGAGTAGGCATATGGCGACGAATCACGCATCACCCCATACACATGCCAATGGACACGGGATGAGGACCGCGCATACCCCATCAATGTCATGAGCAGAATAACCATGATCGCATTGAGGACCAGGGCATACCCGGCGCGTGGAGGCATGCCGCCCCACACCATCTCTGTCGTCGTCTTGGCGCTCTTGAGCAACAACGCCGTCAACGGCGTGATCGTCAGAATGACAAAGATGACGATCAGCACTTGGGAGGTGGAGAAATAATTGATGCGGACGATCGCCGGCACAAAATATCCCCACACACCGAGAACGATGACGGCAAGACTGGCCAACACCAACACAGCGCCCATCACCGCCTTCGCAAATGTGGCCCAGCCTGCTGTGTCTTGCTTGCCAGCTCGCCAATACATGACGAAGCTCATGAACGTAATGAGAATCATGAGATTCGACACCGTCATTTTGGCTGACATGACACCCAGAACGCCCAGCAGCGGGTGGTGAGCTCCGCCCATTTTCTGGGCCTCTTCGATACTGGCCACAAGCGAGTGCGGCGTCATCCACACCGCGAGACACAGCAGCAAGCTGACCAGCATCCAGAGCATCGCCTTCCGATATTTACTCTCCGATCCTGGAATGCGGTAGGTAATTCCCAGCCAGAAATAATAGTTGGAGCCGAGAAAGAGTACGCCGATCAGCATGGCCTGGATGATGAAGAGCCAGGACAGAAACCCTCCCATCAGCGTAATGCCCATCTGCTGGTTGTACTGGTAGATTTCACGCATGAGCCAATAGCCGGCAAACGGCAGAGCCAACAGGCCGAATACGCCGATGAAGTTGCCGACATACCCCATCCAATCGTAATGCTCCCGCTCTTCGGTGCTCTTGACAGACAAATACCGGACTCCGGCATAGGCTCCGCAAATGTACCCGCCGAGCACGACGTTGGCGATAAGCCGATGAATGTTGATCGGCCACCAGGTCGGATTCCACGTCGCAGCCCAGGCTCGCTCGATGGCGGTGCCATCGGAAATGACCACCGGGCTGGATTGGAACGTGGCCCAGGCATTGGGCACAATCATGATGAACAACGCGAAAAAGTTCAGCAGGAACCCCAGGAATATGTGGAGCTTCTTCTTGTTGCCCTCCTGCATGGTGTCCCAGCCATACCAATACAGATAGAGCGTGGCGGTTTCGAGCAAGAACAGCAAACAGTAGACGAGAAAAGAGGGAAAGAAAATGTCCGTCAAATAATTCATCAGCTTGGGATAGAACGCGACCAACAAGAACAGCAGAATGCCGCCGAACAGCGCCGTCGTCGAGTAGGCCGAGGTCAGGAGTTTCGTAAATTCCTTGGCAAGCTTGTCGTAACGCTTTTCGCCGCTTTTCCAGGCGACGACTTCGCACAACCATGCAAAAATCGGCACCCCCAATACGAACCCGGCAAGCAAAAGATGCAACTGCGCCACGATCCAAATCAGGTTCCGGCTGCCGATATACGGAATATCACGATATTCGGTCGGTCCGGTCGTGGTTCCTTCTGCCGCGATGCCGATCGAAGGAAGAGCCAGCCATCCCGCGATCAGCAAGAGACCTGCGAGCCATCCGCCAGAACCGCCGACGGCCCGAAGCGCTCCTTGAATCCTTCCGCCCCCTTGTTGCATGGCACTCACCTTATCACCTCGCAAACTACAGTTTCATCTCGGCAGGGGCATTTGCGGTTGTTCCGCCATCGGCCTTCCCCTTGCCCTTTTCTTTCTCGCCTTGCGCGCCCGCCTTCTGCTGCTCCAGCGCCTCGACTTGCGCCGCCAGTTCGCCGATCTGCTGTTCGTTGCGAGTCAACGCCTCGATGGGCTTGAAGGGCGCCTGAACTTTGACTTCCGGCTTCGTGCAGCATTCGTGGGGATGCGGCGTTGTCACTGGGAGCACCGCCCAGAACAGCAGGCACATGAGAACGCCCGTTCCCGTAACGCCCGTCAGGAAGAGTCCTTGGTCGCCGGGAACACGCATAAGATCCCAACGGGTAATCACCGCTTGATAATCCCCCGGCGCCGGCGGCGCGACAGCGGCGATGTCGCGAACGATGCGGCCGACCGTGGACACACCGATCGTCAACAGCACGATCAAAACCATTGAGGCGATCGTGCCCCAGAGTGTGACTTCGAGCCCGATGCGCTCCGAGATCGGAAGACCCGTTCCAAACAGACCTCTCAAAGCTTCTGCTTGCGCCAGCGAATGCGATGTAGACACGGCCGTCTCAGTGACGACACTCACCAGAAACCACATGATCGGCAGGAAAAAAGCGCCGGCTAGCGCCGACTTCCACCACAAGGTGAATCCCAATCCCCCTGGCGGCTCCTTCCTGAACCGTTCAAGCAGAAATGTTCTCCCCACCACGTCGAACGCCCAGATATCGATCGGAATCGACAAGAGGAACAGAAGAGGCAGCCCCAAACCTTCTCCGAAATGCGAGCCGAGGCCCATCACAATGATCGGCATGGCCAGCACGGTGACCGGGCTGGCGAGCAACATCAGAAACGCGATGCCCAGCCTCCCCTCAAAGTGCATCATGCCCATGGCAAATGCCAACAGGGCAAACACCAGCTTGATTGGAAGACCGGTCCAGCAGGCCGGCCATAAGACGCCGAAGCCTACCTTCGTCGGGGACATTGATTCTCGTTCGCTGGCCATAACCGCTTGGCGCGCCCGAACAGCGCACACCTAATCGAGAAATTCCCTATTGATGACCGCAGACACGGTAAAGACCACCATGACCGCCATGAGCACGATCCAGCTGATCAAAGCGATCGGCCGTTTAAAAATATTCCGTTCAGGATCCTTGTCGAAAAATGGAAGCGCGATAAGCAATATCATGAAAAGGACGGGCAACGCAACGGCTCCCAGAAATTGCCCGAACTCTCCCGCAAATATTTTTAGCCGCAGCAACTGGAAGTAGAATAGGAAATACCATTCGGGCTCCGGATGGTACTCGCCAGGATCGGGAGTCGCCTCTTCCAATAACACAACCGGCTCCCAGAACGCCAAGCTGCAGATGGTGGCGAAGACAGCAGCCATCCCCACGATGTCCTTCCAAATCTGACGGGGGAAAAAGTAGTCGGTCTTGGCCTTGATCTCTTCCGGCGTGCCGGTGAACGGCCCGGCCGGCGCCGCCACCCGAAACAAAAACAGATGCAGTCCTGCTAGCGCCATCAGCGCCGCAGGCAGAATCATCACGTGAATGACGAAGAACCGGCTCAGCGTCATTTGGCCTGGAGTGGGCCCTCCCTTGAGAAACCGGGCCAGAAAATCACCCAGCAGCGGGACCTTATCCACCATCTCAACCCCTACCGTCGTGGCCCAGTAGGCCCGCTGATCCCACGGGAGCAAATAGCCGGTGAATCCGAACCCGATAACGATCCCGAACAGCGCCAATCCGACAAGCCACAGAAGCTCCCGAGGTGGTTTGTAGGCTCCCCAGAGGAAAACCTGAGACATGTGGGCGATAACGCAGACGACCATCGCACTCGATCCCCAAAAGTGATAACCCAGCAGAAACCATCCATAATCCACCTCGTGAATGATGTACTGGGTACTGGCATAGGCATGGTCGGTTGTCGGGACGTAGTAAAACATCAGCAACGCGCCGGTCAGAGCCTGCATGGCAAAGATGAATAGTAAGATCGAGCCGAACACATAGGCCCAACGGGAACCGCCGGGAACCGGCTCGTTGAGCATCTTGGCCTGTATTTCTTTCAGGCCGACGCGCGTGTCGATGAACGCGACGATCTTCTCTATTGCAGTCGATGGAGCGCTGGAAATGGACGGTTGTTTCATTAGATGATCCGGATTTGATTCTTCACTCCGGCCTTGAACTCCATATCGACAATTTCGACTTCGCCGTTCGCCGATATCCTAATCGGCAACGCATCGAGCGCGCGCGGCGCCGGCCCATCGAGCACTTTCCCTGCTGCATCATAGATGCTCAAGTGACAGGGACAGAGAAAAACCTGGCCCAAGGTCTTGTGTTGCCGCCACTTGAAGGCGCAACCCAGGTGCGGACACTTCCCGGAAAATGCGATATAGGGGAAATCTTTCTTGTTCGTCCAGATAACCCTGCCGGAGGCATCGCGAAATTCCTGATCTTTGCCCTGATACACCTTATCGAGCACTTCAGGACTAGCCTTCAGAACCCACACGCTCTTTTCAACCTCAGATTCCGGCATGTAGACTTCTTTGACCGTCTTCTTGTACTGGAACTGCACCCCAATGTCATCCTGCTTGATCTTGCTGACATTTCCGACCTTGAACCAGTCGTTGTCGAACGGCATATACATGGGCTTCATGAGGAAGCGCAGAATCGGATAGGCCATCGGCAAGCCGATCAGAAATCCGATGACGTGCGTGAAATTCATGAAAAATGTTCGGCGCTTCATGTCCTTCTCGAGCGCGGGAAACGGCACCAACACTTCGCCCGGCATCACATGCAGGTTGTCTTCGAGGTGCGAGATTTCGACCTCGTGCGTAGTCACATAGTCGTCCCGCTTGAACGGCGGCAAGGCGGCGATATCGGAGGAGGGAGCGCGCAACTCGACAAGATCATCGAGGACTGCCAGCACATGGCCCATCGCG
>JAOUEB010000137.1 GCA_029858925.1 Nitrospira sp. | reverse complement strand
AGACGGACAGCCGGCATCCTGCGTCTTACTGTTTCACGAGCGGGATCTGAGCACACAGGAATACTTCATCGATCAAGCGTCGCGCGACCCCGGCAGCACCAGCCGCGCAGAGCGGATGAAAGCGCTCCTCGCTGAAATACTGGCGTACGTATCCACGACAACCTGTCGCCAACTGGCGATTCTTCGTTATTTCAGCGATGACAAACAGAAAGCCTTCGGTCCCTGCGGCCTCTGCGACCGTTGCGCGACGACTCAGCCAGGAGACACCCGTCCACTCGCCAATGAGGATGAGATCTGTGCGAAAGCCGTCTTGGAAACAATCTCGTGGTGCGAGGACCGCTTTGGGGTCAGCCGTATCGTCGAGATCGTCCGTGGAAGCCGCTCGCAAATGATCCGGGCCTATGGAGCTGAGGACTGCCCGACCTACGGCAGCTGCAAAGCTCAATCGAAAACATTCATCACTCAGCTTGTAAAGAATATGATCGATGCAGGGTATCTCCGCGTCGAGGGCCAGGACTATCCCACCCTAGCCGTGGCAAGGAGCGGGCAGGAGGTCCTCCAAGGGAGCCGATCTCTCCTTCTGAAGCAGGCAAAGAATCGACCCACGGAAGCCTCACCAACACAGCCCCTGCGTGACCGAGTCACGCCGGGGGTTATACCGAAAGCCGAAGTGGCCGATCCTCAACTCTTCGAAAAGCTCCGCCGCCTCCGTGCGGAACTCGCGGAGGAAGAAGGTGTCGCGCCCTTTGTCATTTTTCACGACAAGACGCTCCGCACCATCGCCAGCCACAAACCCCTCACCTCTGCTGCGCTATTGGCCATTCCAGGAATCGGCGAGGTGAAGGTCGAGCGATACGGCCGCCGACTGCTGGAGATCCTGTCTGCGGAGTGAGGCCTCTCCTCTTCAACCGAGAAGACGTCGTGTTGAAACGACACACTATCTGAGATTTCCAACTTTCGCGAAGCGCTCCTGAAGCTCGCCATAGGTCTGGGTGACGGGAAACTGCGGAAACTCTTTGGGTAAATGGTCAGGAGGCCTGAAGAAGAACCCGGCATCCGCTTCGCCCAGCATCGCCGTATCGTTGTACGCATCCCCTGCCGCCATCGTAAAGAAATTCAGCGACTTGAAGGCCGCTACGGAATGTTTCTTCTGGTTCTGCATCCGCATACGATAATTGGCGATCCGACCGGCTCCGTCGATCTCCAATTGATTACAGAACAGGGTGGGAAACCCCAGTTGCTTCATCAGCGGAAAGGCAAACTGATAAAACGTGTCAGAAAGAATGATGACTTGGCACCGCTCACGGAGCCAGCTGAGAAAGTCCATCGCCCCTTCCATTGGACCCATCTTGCCAATGACCTCTTGAATGTCCCCGAGTTGGAGATGATGTCGATCCAAAATCGCCAGCCGTTGTTTCATCAAATTGTCGTAATTCGGCATCTCCCGCGTCGTTATTTTCAGTTCTTCAATCCCGGTTTTCAGAGCGACATTGATCCATATCTCCGGAACAAGCACGCCTTCTAAATCCAAACACACGATCACGGGTTTCTGCATGCGATCTCTCCTCGTTATTCAAGCCTTCGTTGGTGGCTTGGAGCCAACAGGTGCCGACTTACTTCCCCCTTGTTGGAGCGATTGGCTTAAGAACCGCCACACCTTATCGAGCGCCGCATCAAGTACCTGGGCACCCTGCCACGTTCGGTGGCGCTCATGCTGATGACGTTCCACCCAATCCGCAACAGTCGGGAGCGGGATCATTCTGACCGGAGCCCCGGTCAGTTCTCCCCAAAGCAACCCTAATACGGGACCGATACGCACCGGCACAGGGATCGGCTCCACTGGATTCGCCACCAGATCCTGGCAATACTCTGCCGGAGTCGTGACAAGCAATTCGCGGCAAGATGCAGGTCGTTCATCGTAAATCGAGCAGATTTCATCCTCGAGAAACGGACAGGGCATCCGCAGGGCATAGTACTTCTGATTGATGGGTTCCAACGCTTCATCGTCCGGCGGCTGAGAAGACTCGCCTATTTCAACGAGCCGATGCCAGAGTCCATGCGCAAGCAAGATGGATTTGGAATTAGCCAACCGTTGCGCGATACGCTCCCGTTGTTCGGTCGGCAAAGAACGAATGGCGTCCATCAGGCCAAAGGCTTCGGGCGGCGCAAGCGGCACCATCATCCGACAGCAAGCGGCGCAGCCTTTTTGGCAAGAGCGCATCTTCCCTTCTGCAGAGGCCTGAGCTTCCTCCAACGATTGGACTTCCTCTCCCAACCGCCTCATCAAAGGGACAATCGCTGTCACCGGAACGAAGGAGGTCGGCACATCAACGGCCGTCGTCAATCGCCCGGCCCTCGTGTTGAGGACAATTTCAAACCGTTCGGTGGCTTGTGTGGTCATCTCGCAATAAGCGTACAGTCAGTACCCGTCCAAAATAGACGAGCAGTCTGTTGCGCCTTCCTTCTGTCATCATAGAGAAGGAATCGCAGAACGGTCAACCGCGACATGGCGTGAGAGGTCCTTGCTCCCGACCAGGAGAAACCCGATAATATGCCATGGAACAACCACCGATCATGATATCCGGCCATGTAATCGGACTGCTTAAAGAATACATGCGCGATCTGGTCGAGCAAGCCGCGCAAGAAAGCAGGGCGGAAGAGCAATTTGGATTCAGGTCAGCGCCCTATCGGTCTGATCAGGCCATCTCCGACCTTCTTGCGTTGCTGGACGACCGGATTGAATCTGAGGGAATGCAAGTTGGGCTTCCCGAAAACTTTCTCCACAGAATGTGGAGTCTCTGCAATGACGCATCCTCCCAGATATCTGAACGAGTCTGGCTAGAAGGCCATATCGACAATCTCGTCATCGGCAAGACACAGACTAGAGAACTGACCTATCGGGCCTTGATCGAATTCATTGAATCACGTTCGCGTGAAGGACCTTGAGCAATGAGCAATCGACTGTGCGGCTGGTGTCTGTGTGTGACTGGAGCGATTCTCGTTCAGGTGCTGTCACTACACCACAGTGTGACATCGGCCGAATCCCATCCGCCCGAAGCCCAAAAGAGAACGATTGCCTTGTCCCCCCTTGCGACGCAGGAACTTGAGAGCCCCCTGTTCCTCACCCATGCTCGCGACGGATCAGGACGACTGTTTGTGGTCGAACAACCTGGCCGCATTCGCATAGTGGAACAGGGTGAGCTGCTGCCTCTCCCTTTTCTTGATATCCACGACCGCATTTTGTCCGGAGGAGAACGCGGCCTCCTTGGCCTTGCATTTCATCCGGACTTTCGTCGTACCGGCACATTCTATGTGAACTACACCAGAAAGCCGGATGGCGCTACGGTGGTGGCGGAATACCGGCGTGGGCCTTCGCCCCATCAGGCATTGCGCGATGAGCGGGTTCTCATGACCGTGCTCCAGCCCTATGCCAATCACAACGGTGGGATGGTCGCGTTCGGTCCTGACGGATATTTATACATTGGCCTCGGGGATGGGGGGGCAGGCGGCGATCCAGACAATCGCGCGCAGAATCCACAGGAGTTTCTGGGAAAGATCCTGCGAATCGATGTTGACCATGGCGATCCCTATGGCATTCCATCGGATAATCCATTTGCCGCAGAAGGCGGACGGCCGGAGATCTATGCGCTAGGTCTCCGCAATCCCTGGCGCTTTTCCTTCGACATGCAAAACGGGGATCTGTGGGCAGCCGATGTCGGGCAGAACAAATGGGAAGAACTCGATCTGATCGTTCCCGGCGGTAATTACGGCTGGCGCATGACGGAAGGCACGCACTGCTATTCGCCGGCGTTGCTGTGCAGGACCAAAGACTTGATCCTGCCGGTGCTTGAATACGCACATGAGAAAGGACGCTGCTCCATCACCGGCGGCTATGTCTATCGAGGACGCGCCGTCGCCGGCCTCGCAGGGCAATACCTCTACGGCGACTACTGCAGTGGGGAGATTTTTGCCTTTTCCAGAGCGCAGGAAACGGAGTCAAACCCTAACCCACAAGTGATCTTGAAGACCTCGATCCATATCTCGTCCTTCGGGGAGGATGAACGCGGCGAGCTCTATGTCTTGGATCACGCCGGAGGCATCTATCAAATTACGCCACCGCAAGCAGGCCACTGATACCGCCCGGTGCGACTTGAGGCCGCGATCCTCGCCGCTTCCTCACCCAGGCTCCTCGCCCGCATTATTCATGACGGGTCGTCGTGAAATCGGCAGGCCAAGTCGCGAGAGCGGCGCGCGGAGGCCGAAGGTCCTGAGACGTACTCATGCAGTACGTCGAAGGTCCGAGGGGCGAGCCCGCGGCCAAGCTTGTCGGAACAGCGGATCGGCGATTGCAGCAGAAGAGTCATGAATAATGCGGGCTAGGGCAATACACCCGAAAGGACCGTTTGAGATGCCGCAGAAAAGACGATACTGGCTGATGAAGTCCGAGCCTTCCTCGTTCTCGATCGACGATTTAATAAAGACCACGTCACAAACAACCTCTTGGGATGGAGTGCGAAACTATCAGGCCCGTAATTTCATGCGGGAGATGGCAATCGGCGATCAGGTGCTGTTCTACCACAGCAACGCCGATCCACCGGCGATCGTGGGAACCGCCGAAGTCGTCAATACTACCTACACCGATCCCTCGCAGTTCGACCACAATGACGATCATTATGATCCAGCAAGCGACCCCTCAAGCCCCAGATGGGACATGGTGGATATCAAATACGTGCGGAAGTTTTCACGGCCTCTGGCGTTGGAACAATTGCGGAAGGAAACTAAGCTGAAGGGGATGGTCCTATTGCGAAAGGGGTCACGTCTCTCGGTTCAGCCCGTCAGCCCCTTGGAGTGGCAACACATCCTTTCCTTGGCCTAACAGGCTGCTGGAAAACTCGAGAAGCGTCATACCGGCCGGAGCCAGGCTTAAGAGACGGACGGGTGCAGTAGAAGCCTTCAGTAGAGTCGAACATGGGCGCTGACCTGGCGCCGCTCTCGATGGTTTCGATGCCCGCATCTACCGCCAACCACAATGGTCAGGGGTTTCCCCTGTCCGCTCATCGAACCGGACGTGCGGTGTTCCCGCATCCGGCTCTCGGACGAGAGTCACACCCCAGCATGCACAGACGGCCCGGGGTGTGGGCGT
>JAOUEB010000136.1 GCA_029858925.1 Nitrospira sp. | reverse complement strand
AAGACCGTTTGACCCAACTGCACCGGCACTGTGCCGATCAGTCGAGCCATCTTCGGCTCGGACGCCTCCTGCATCGCCTCACCCATTCTGATCGCGGCGTGAAAGAATCGGCATTGGCTGAATTGGAGCTGGCCACGCAGCTGATTCGCGCCCAAGTGCGTGTCACCTTTCTGCCTGAATCGAAGACCCGTAGCGCTGATCTGGAGTGCCATCTGGGCCGGGATCGGTTTCTGGTCGAAGTCACGGCCATGGTGGGATCGGCGGCGCGTCGACGGATGCCGCTTCGAGGAATCGTGCGAGATGAGGAACAGGGAGAGGAAGAAGACCGCGGCGTCATCCTGCTCCATCGGATTTTGGCACGCATTCAACAGAAGGCGAAACAGCTGGCCGACTATTGCGATCCTGTCGTGTTGCACATCTCTATCCCACGCGCCGATTTGCAAAGCGGCAAGAACGGCCGGCCGGCGGCCATCTGGTTGGACGTGAAGGCATTGTCAGGCGCGGTCACCGTATTGCTGACCAGCTTGCGGCATCTCAGCGCCGTCCTGATTTCATTATGGGATGTGGAACCGCTGCCGTCGAAAGCGGGAACCAGACTGGCGAATGTCGAGCTCGTTGAGCGTCCAAAATCTCAACGGACTCATCCGCGTGTGCGGATGCTAATTCACAATCCCGGCGCTGCATCGCCACTGAGCGAACGGCAAGCGGAGGTGTTTGTGCAGTTGCCGGGATAGAAATCAGGCGACCAAGTGTGCGGACTGAGGGCAATCGCCGGGTTCGGGCGTGGCAGCCGATCAAACCCGGATTCTCGATGGCACTGTGAGAGTTGTTCCCCTCACCGCTGCAGTGTGGCACATCACGATCTTTTGCGGGCGCCGTAGATGGCGCCGCCGCCATTTTTATATTCTTGAAGCACGGCGACGGCTTCTTTCCGGCACAGGTCACGGACGACCGTGATGCGCCGGTTCTTGAACTCCGCCACCCAGTTTTTCGGTTTCGCTCCCTCGTCGAATCCGATCGCTTCCGCATCGCTTGCGCGGGCGCCGCACAGCACGCTTCGGATGCCTGCCCAGGGGATGGCGCCGTAGCACATGGCGCAGGGCTCGCAGCTTGTCACCAGCTCATGTGTCGGGAAGCCTGGCGCGCTCAGATCGAAGCGCCCGACGGCTTGTTGGGCGTTGGCGAGGGCGACCATTTCTGCGTGCGCATGCGAGCAGCGAGCCGACTCGACGAGATTCATCCCGACCGCGACCAGCCGCCAGCCGGCGCGCTCGAAGACGGCGGCGCCGAAGGGACCGCCGGTTCCTCTCGCCACATTCGTCGAGGCCAATTCGATGGCAAACTGCATACGGCTTTCTTTTGACAGGAACGGGGCCTGCCGGCTTCGCGCCAGTTGGATGGCCCACTGCGGCAGGCGGAAAGGGGAGACGGAAGAACGGCGCCGGTTCACGACGGCAGCGCACTCTTCATCGCTTCTAGATTTTTTGTGACCATCGCATCGCCGTTTTTCGTGGAGACGTCGATCCCTGTGACGATGACCGTGCGGCATTCATCGAGTTGGTTCAACGTACGGAGCGACTGAGCCAAGGCAAAATAGGCGGCTGAATAGGTAGGTTTCACCGTGACGCATTGCCGCAGGGCCTTGGCGGCCTCTTCAAAATTTCCGTCGTCCATGTAGGCCTTGCCGAGCCCGAACCAGGCAACGTCGTCGTTCGGGTCTATCGCAAGGACTTTTTTCAGCGGTTCGATTCTCGGATTAGGCATCGGATACTCCGTATTGTGAAGACCAACGATAGCAGTGGAGAACGCTCGTTGTCTACGCTCTTTCCTACATGCTAATCTGAATCCGTATTTCGTATCTCGTGAAGCGTGAAGCGGAGGACTGAAGAAGTTCTTGTTTGCGAGATGCGAGATACGTTTCACGAACAACGGCGTCTTGGAGTTATGGGTAAAACCGGTCTCGTCTACCATCCGGCCTATCTCGAACACGACATGGGGATGGGCCACCCTGAATCGCCCGATCGGCTGCGCGCGATCATGCAGCAGCTTGAACAGAGCGGGACGCTGGCACAGGTGGCGAGGATCGAGCCGCGCAAGGCCGAAGACGAGTGGATTACGCAGATCCATAGTTCCAGCTATGTGGCGTCGCTGAACCGGCATGCGCCGACCAGCGGACGAGTCTCCCTCGATCCTGATACCTCGATGTCGCCTGGATCGTTGGCCGCTGCATACTTGGCGGCAGGCGGCGCCTTGGCCGCCGTGGACGCGATCATGGCCCGGCAGGTGGACCATGTATTCTGTGCGGTGCGTCCGCCCGGCCACCATGCCGAAGCCGGGCGGGCGATGGGATTTTGTCTGTTCAACAATGTGGCAATCGCCGCGCGGTATGTTCAGCGCAAATACGGTGTGACCAGGGTGCTGATCGTCGATTGGGATGTCCATCACGGGAACGGAACCCAGCACAGTTTTGAGGATGACCCCTCGGTGCTCTTTTTCAGCACCCATCAATATCCCCACTATCCCGGCACCGGCCGAGCGTGCGAACGAGGCACAGGAGCTGGCGAGGGATTGACGATCAATGTGCCGATGGAAGCTGGTGAAGGGGATGATGAGTATCGCACGGTCTTTCACAAGGCATTGGTCCCGGTTGCCGATGAGTTCAAGCCGGAGTTCGTCATCATCTCGGCCGGGTTCGATGCGCATAAGGACGACCCGCTGGCAAGCATGGGCTTGACTGAACAGGGCTATAAGGAGTTGACCGGGATCGTTGCCGGCATCGCCGTGCGCCATGCGCAAGGCCGCATCCTTTCTTCGCTCGAAGGCGGCTACAACCTGACCGCGCTGGCCGCATCTGTCGATGCCCACATCACCGCGCTCTTGAACGTATGACTCGGGGACTCACGATCGGCTTGGGCGTGTTGGTTGCGGCCGGGTTGGTTTATTTGTACTACACCGAGATCAAACCGGTCGTGATTTTTGGGCTGCGCGATGACTACGCTCATGCGATTCCGTTTCAAAAGCCCCCCGACGGGCTCGTGAGCTTAAAGGCAGAATCCTGCGGTCAATGTCACCGAGAAATTTATGAGGAATGGAAGACGAGTATCCATGCTCATGCGTATGAAGATCCATTCTTTCAGGCCTATTGGAAGAAGGACAAGAATATCTGGGTGTGCCTCAACTGCCATACGCCGCTGGAAAACCAACAGCCGACCTTGATCAAAGAGATTCCACGCGGGCGAGTTGAAAAAGCGGTTCAGGAGCCGAATCCTCGGTATGATCCTGAATACCAGAAAGAGTCGGTCACCTGCGCCGCCTGTCATGTGCGGGATGGAGTGATCCTGGGACCGTTCGAGGATTCCATTGCACCGCACCCTACGAAATTCGACCCGAAGTTCCGTACGGCCGAACTCTGTTATCGTTGTCACAACGTGGTCTCCGGCCCGGCGCAGTTCTACAACGTGGGTCCTTGTGGGACCTATGCGGAATATGAAGGCAAGCACTGGCAGGAACAGGGGTTCATCTGTCAGAGTTGCCACATGCCGGAGATCGAGCGGCCGGTGGCCGTGGGTGGACCCATCCGACTGGGCCGGCAACATCTGTGGCGGGGCGGACACGACCCCAATATGGTCAAACGGGCCGTGGAGATTCAAGTGAAGGCGAATATGGATGCTCCCAAGCCGGGCGATCGGGTCGGCTTTACGCTGACGTTGACCAACGCCGGCGCCGGCCATAAGATTCCCACCGGAGATCCTGATCGGTTCTTTACGGTAGAGTTCACGGTGGAGGATGGACAAGGGAAGGTTCTGGAGCGGCAATCCTCTACGATGGGCCGCTGGATTCTCTGGCAACCGGCGATTGTCGAGCTATACGATAACCGGTTGCTGCCGTTGGCGAGCCGCGACTATCAATTTGCCTATCGACTTCCGCCGGACGCCAAGGGCGTGATTCTGAAAACCAAGGTGCAGTACCACATCCTGACCGATGGGCAGCACGAGATGTTGCGGAATAAGTATGGGTTGACGGGAACCGATCCCTATCGATTCGTGATCGACGAGCGAGAGTTTCCATTATCGAAAGATCTCGGAGCGGCGTTGAGTCAGGGCTCTCGGATCGCAGCCGTCAGCCGCCGGCACGAAGGGAACAGTTGTAAGCCGACAGCTCAGGGGTGACCGTGCTTCGGCGCATGAGGGGAATATCATGAACCACCCGTTGTTGATCGATACAGACACCTTGCAGAACCAATTGGGCAAGCCAGACTTGGTCGTGATCGACGTGCGCGGCAGGTCGGCGTATGAATTCGGCGGGCATATTCCCGGCGCCGTGCATACCACCTGGCATGAGTACAGCGACCCGAATGCCGTACCGAAGGGGTTGTTGAATCCGGATCTCAGTGCGATCGAGCTGGTTCTGAGGCGAATTGGGATCAATCAGGACAGCGACATCGTCATCTACTCCAATCCGTTCGATAATTGGGGTGACGAAGGCAGGATGTTCTGGATGCTCGAATATCTCGGCCACAAGAATCTGCGGATTTTGGACGGCGGGTGGGTCAAATGGACGGCGGAAAGACGTCCGTTCGAGCATGGCCCGGTGTCGGCGGCTGCGGGAAATTTCAAAGCTCAACCGGTCAAGGCGCTTGCGATTGTGAAAGATGACCTGAAGCTGATCGTGCGAACGCCTCATGAACAGACGGCGATTGTGGATGCTCGAAGCCTCGAAGAGTACCTGGGGAAAGAAATCTCCGGCATCCCGCGGCCCGGACATATTCCCTCGGCGATTCACATGGCTTGGAACGGATTTCTCAACAAGGATGCGACGATCAAGGATCTGGGCGTGATCAGGGAGATGCTGGAAGACAAGGGCATCAGGAGCGATCAGGAGGTGATCTGCTACTGTACCGGAGGTGTTCGATCGGCCTGGCTCTATGTCATTCTCAAGCTGGCGGGGTATCGCCGGATCAGAAATTACCCGGGGTCCTGGTGGGAGTGGAGTCGAGACTTTGCCTGCCCGGTCGAGAAAGATGTTCACATGCTTCAAAAGATTCTTGGTTTCGACCAGGCGGCCAGCCCTTCCGGCCGGCCTTCTTGACAGGCCTTGGAACGCTGTGTAAGGTGCATGCACTGCTGATCCGTTCCGCATCAGAGTTGCGATCTAACCAGGGAGGAGGCTCACGATGACGATCACGATA
>JAOUEB010000135.1 GCA_029858925.1 Nitrospira sp. | reverse complement strand
GCGGCGCTGGCGGGCGGGTTCACGTCGTTCGGCACAACCGGACTCACGACGACGCGCGTGGGATTCGGCACCTATCGTGTGCATACGCAAGAGACCGACCACCGAGAAGCGCTTACACAAGCCTTGTTATCATCTTGCAACGTGATCGATACCTCGACGAATTATATGGACGGCGACAGCGAACGTGCCGTGGGCTCCGTGCTCACGCAACTGATCACCTCAGGCGAATTGCGGCGCGAAGAGGTCGTCGTCGTCTCCAAGATCGGGTACGTGCAGGGGGAGAACTTGAAACTGGCCGAGGCCAGGGAAAAGTCCGGATCTCCCTATCCCGACATGGTCAAGTACGGCGACGGCATCTGGCACTGTCTCCACCCTGAATTCTTGGCGGATCAATTGGCGTTGTCCTTGGATCGTCTCGGCCTGGCCGCGTTGGATGTCTGTCTCTTACACAACCCGGAATACTTTTTGTCGGAAGCCACGCACCGTGGCGAGAAGGATCTGGCCGCGCTTCGCGTGCGCTTCTATGATCGGCTTGAGCGGGCCTTCGCCTATTTTGAATCCCAAGTCGTGGCGGGGCGGCTCCAGTACTACGGAGTCTCCTCGAACACCGTCACCGCTCAAGCCGATAGTCCTGAGGCAACCTCGCTTGCCTCCATGGTTGCGGCAGCACAAGCGGCCGCCAAGTCGGCGGGCTCCGAAGTCCATCACTTCCGCGTATTGCAGCTGCCAATGAACCTGTTTGAGCCAGGGGCCGCTCTGACAGCCAACACCGGCGACGGCAATCGGCAGACTGTGCTGGAATATGCGCAACAGACCGGCATGGCCGTGCTGGTGAATCGCCCCTTGAACGCCATGCCCACTGCAAAAAGCGGAATATTGCGGCTAGCGGACCTGCCGTTTGAAGATGCGCCGGTCGACGTCGCGCAGCAACTTGACGTTGTCGGCGCACTTGAACAAGAATATCGGGATTCGATTGCGCCGGCCATGCCGCAAACCAAGCAAGATACGGCGCCTGGCGAGTTCTTCAATTGGTCTCATGAGCTGCGGAGGATACGCCCACAGATCCAGGGGCTGGAGCATTGGGAACAACTTGAGCGCCAGTTGATCGCCCCACAAGTCAACCAAGCCATACAGACACTTTCGCGCCAGCTGACCGGCGCAGCATCGGAACGATGGGAGGCGTGGCGCGATCGGTATGTGCCTGAATTGCTGGCCCTGCTGCGTGGGGTACGGCGTGAAGCGACCGAACGGAGCCGCGCCAGAACTGCGGCAGTGGCCCGTGCGATCGACCCGCTCTTGCCCGAAGCGCGCCGTCAGGACACGCTCTCGCGCAAAGCGCTCTGGATTCTTGCCGGCACCGCCGGCGTCACCTGCGTGCTGAACGGCATGCGAACGCCGCGCTATGTCGATGACGCCTTGGCGATACTCAGGTGGGAACCGTTCAAGGATGTTTTCCTGGTATACGAGCGGCTGAAAACCATCGCCGCCGACTTATAGGGCTCTCACATCGTTTCTATCCGAAGAAGGGGGACATATGCGGCAAGATCGAGGGTTAGGGATAGTCGTGGCGCCGGTTATGGCGCTTCTATTGATGCAAGGATGTTCGGCCCTATCGGGGTCGGGAACCGGTGAGGAAGGGAAGGCCGGGGAAGAACGAATCAGAGAGCAGGCCATCAAGGAGGCGCCGGCTCGCAACCTCGATCGTTCCGATTTGTCCACGTCCACCCAAGACGCAATGGAATCGAGCAAAGAATCGCTGATGGCTGTGTTCTTCGACTTCGACCAGGATAGCCTCCGCGCGGATGCCCTCCCCATCTTGGAGGCGAACGCGAAACAGATGAAGAACGGCGGGGTGGCGCGCATGCTGCTGGAAGGCCGCGGCGATGAAATTGGAACGTCCGCCTACAATCTCGTGCTGGGCGAGCGGCGGGCCAAAAATGTGAAGACGTATCTCCAGAATTTGGGGCTCTCCACCGAACTCAAGACGACGAGCTACGGGAAGGATCGCCCGCTATGCGTCGAGCGCACGGCCGAGTGCATGCAGAAGAACCGAAGCGTCCACTTTACCGTGAAGGAGTAGCCGCCTGCTCTTCGTCGTTCGTATCTCGTGAAGCGTATCTCGTATCTCGCAAACAAGGGCGGGATACACGCTCTTTCCGTCCCGCGCTTCACGCTTCACGAGATACGCTTCACGACAAGCATATTCCCAAGCACTGTCGAGACTACCAGTGGCTAAACTCGCCGTCATCGATATCGGAACCAATTCCATCCACATGGTGCTGGCTGACATTCTCCCGGATGCCAGTTATAAGATTCTCGATCGTTTCAAAGATGTCACGCGCCTGGGCAACGGAACCTTCGCCACGCGGCGGCTCTCCGATGAGGCCGTCGCTCGCGCCATCGAAGTGCTCAAGACATTGGCGACGCTGGCCCGCAACAAGGGGTTCGATCGTATCGTGGCAGTCGCGACCAGCGCCGTGCGTGAAGCGCGGAACGGCGGCGACTTTGTCAACGTGGTCGAGGAGCAGACAGGACTGAGGGTGCGGGTAATCAGCGGGACCGAGGAGGCTCGGCTGATTTTTCTGGGCGTAAAAAACAGCATCGCGCTTGCGGGCGGGCCAACTCTGGTCGTCGATGTCGGGGGCGGTTCGGTCGAACTCATCGTCGGAAATCGAGACCGGCTGATTCACGCCAAGAGCCTCAAACTGGGAGCCATTCGCTTGGCGGAGCAATTTCTGCCGAACACGCCGCCGTCGGCCCCGATGCTGCGCGCGCTCGAAGACGCCGTGACCGGCCAGCTGAAGGCGGCCATCGAGACCTTCACCATGAAGAAGTTCGAATCACTGGTGGCCACCTCCGGCATGGCCGGCAACCTGGCTGACGTCATCCATATCAAGCAAACCGGACGGCCGTTGCCGCAGCACAATCTCGCCACCGTGTCGCTCAAAGACCTTCGCCATCTGGAGACAGAACTGGCCCAGTCTCCGGTAAAGGCGCGATTGGCAATGCCGGGCCTGGACCCCAAACGTGTCGATACCCTGCTGCCTGCGGCCGTCGTGCTCCGGCGCCTGCTGGAGCTGTCGGATCTGAATGAGATGACGCTGTGCGATAAGGCCATTCGCGAAGGTGTGATTTATGACTTCATCGTACGGCACCGTGAGGGTTTGAAGGCGGAAAACGAGATCCCCGATGTGCGCCGGCGGAATGTGATCGGGCTGACCCGACGCTGCCACGCGCCGGAAGTGCATTCGCTGCATGTGGCCGCCCTGGCGCTCCGCTTGTTCGATCAAACCAAACGGTTGCATGGGCTGGGACTGCAGGAACGCGAGTGGCTCGAATATGCCGCCCTGTTGCATGATATCGGTTATCTGATCAATCCCCGGCAGCATCATAAGCATGCGTACTACTTGATCAAGCACAGCGATCTGGGAGGGTTGACGGCGGACGAAATCGACGTGGTGGCCAACGTCGCTCGCTATCATCGCCGGGCGATCCCGACGCTGAAACATCAGGGATTCGGAGATTTGGTCCCCCGCTTGAAGCGCGTCGTGAAAATCCTGTCCGCCCTACTGCGGATCGCGGACGGACTCGACCGCACCCATTTCTCCGCCGTTCAGACCGTGAACGTGAAGATCGGAACAACCGTGACGATCGAAGCGACGGTGTCGGGCGATGCTGAAATGGAACTCTGGGCGGCGAAGAACCGCGCGGATTTATTCGAACAGGCCTTCCGTCGGCGCGTCCAATTCCGCGAAGTGCCACAAGAGGCCGCTCGATCATGACCGAGCAGGAATACGTCAACTCCTCCTCTCACCCCTACCCCGGAAAACTGATCATCGTCGAAGGCATCGATGGATCCGGGAAAAGCACGCAATTGCTGCTCTTGCACAAGTGGTTGGAGTCCAAAGGCCACAGGGTGTTTTTTACGGAATGGAATTCATCCGATCTGGTCAAAGACACCACGAAGCGCGGCAAGAAAACCAAAAGCCTCACGCCCACGACCTTCAGCTTGCTCCATGCGACGGATTTCGCCAGCCGGCTCTATCACCACATTCTCCCTCCACTGAAAGCCGGCATGCTCGTTTTGGCCGATCGGTACATGTACACGGCGTTTGCGCGGGACGTGGTGCGGGGGGTCTCGCGGGATTGGGTGCGCAAGCTCTATGCCTTCGCCATCAAACCCGACATGGCCTTTTATTACAAGATACCCATCGAAACGGCCATCTCTCGGCTCTTGCGGGGCACGCGCGGGCAGTTCAAGTATTACGAAGCCGGCATGGACATGAATCTCAGTCCGGACGTGACAGAAAGTTTCAGGCTGTTTCAATCGCAGATCCTGGCCGAATACGACAAGATCGTCGATGAGTGCGGCCTGCTGACGATGGATGCGACCCAGGATATCGAAACGCAACAGGAACACATGAGGGCGCTGGTGGAAGACGCGCTCCGCGGCTACAAACCCAGACGAGGCACTTATGGTCGGCGCACGCTATTTTGGCGACGGTTTGACGTACCTAAATCCGAGTGACCTGAAGGGGAAGCTGATTGCCATCGAAGGCACGGACGGCGTCGGACGGTCGACACACCTTGAGATGTTGCAGGAATGGCTGGAGGTGCAGGGGTATGGCGTCATCACGACCGGATGGACGAGATCGAACCTCATGTCCAAAGCGATCGAGGCCGCTAAGGCCGGCAATATTCTCGACCGGTGGTCGCTCAGCCTGCTCTATGCGACTGATTTCGCCGATCGCCTGGAGCACCAGATCATTCCGGCGCTCCGATCGGGATTCGTCGTGCTGGCGGATCGTTACATCTATACGGCCTTTGCGCGCGACTTTGCGCGGAGCGCAGACCGCAAGTGGATTCGGGACGTGTTCGGGTTTGCGTTGATTCCTGACCTTGTCTGCTACCTGCGCATCGACGTGGAAACCTTGGCGTTGCGAGTGATTGAAACCACCGGGATGAACTACTGGGAGTCCGGCATGGATCTCCGGTTGGGCGCCGATCTCTACGACAGCTTCAAGAAATATCAGTCGCTGCTGATCAAGGAGTACGACAAGATGGCGGAGGAATTTCACTTCAACGTCGTCGACGCCAGAAAATCCCCTGAAGAAATCCAAGCAGAACTTCGGGGGCATATCCTGCCTGTGCTGCAACACTCCAAGCGGACTGGCGGGCCGGAGCCTGTC
>JAOUEB010000134.1 GCA_029858925.1 Nitrospira sp. | reverse complement strand
GCGGGAAGCGCACGATGGAAAGAACGTTTCCGTGCCGGATATCCTTGTTTGCGAGATACGAGATACGCTTCACGAGATACACGATTCCATGCGCTCTCGCGACAATAATGCGGACTGGCGCGTGAAAGGTAAATGGAAAGGGAACAAGAAGAGAGATGAACAATCTTATCTGGCCACAGAGGGAACGACATCACCATCGTGCGCCTGTCTCTGCGGCACGGGAGTCTTGGGCATGACGGCGGTGGCGGTGCAGATGTGGTTCGCTTCGTCGATGCGACGATCGACGATCGTCACCCCTTGCAGATATTCCTGGACGATTTCTTCACGGGTGAGTTCAATGTCCTGTTCCGGTTCACGCCCCGACCGCTCGCGAACCCGATCGACCATATGTTCCTTCACCAGCACCCGAATCTGCTTCGCTAAATCAGTGCGGGCCGATAGCTCCGATACGCGCTGGCAGACGAGCTTGCCCTTGGCCAAATCGCCCTGACCCTTGCCGATCCAATACCGATCGGAAGGATACGAACCGTGGCTTGCCTCAGTAGCCTGCCGGATGACGCCTGAGTCAGCGGCGGATCGGGTTCCATTCTGCTGTTGCGTGAGCTGACCGAAGGAACGTTCGGCATGCGACCGCGCGTCTCCCGGTTCAGCCGCAGAAATCTGCGTGACCGACAACCAGCCGGCGCCCCACAGGCTTGCCGCCATGACAAGAATCTGAAACTTGTTCTTCAACACCTACCTCCCCCGTCCTTGGCCACGGCCGCCCCCGCCTGGCACCATGCCACTGCCTCTGGATCCGCCTCCTCCGAAGGACCGAGGCGTCATAGTGGAAGGAGCGCGCGGCGCCTCTTGCATCACCGGTGGACGAGCTGGATTGAACTGCCTGACTGTAGGAAATTGGCCTCCGGGGGCTTCTCGCGGCGTAAATCTGGGTGCCGATGGAAGAACATTTGAACCAGGCGCTTGTCCGAATCGGCCATTCTGCTCCAAGAACTGCTGCATGCGCGGCATCGAACGCGATGGCGCCGTCGATTGCCCGGCCAATGGCTGCAGAAAAGGACTCTGTTGATACCGGTCGGTCAAATGGCGCGATCCGGGCCCCTGCTGGACATGGGTTTCGTTGCCGATGGGGGACGGCCTTGCCGGCGTTCGATGCGTGATCTCGTTCAAGGTGCGAGGCGCGTCGAGCGAGCCGGGTGAAGGGACGATCTCATACGTCGGCATTCGGGGTGGCATGCTCCCTGGCGCAGACAGTTGCGGCAGCGATGGAGGAACCAGCGGTTGCCCTCCGGCAATCACCCGTTGCGCCACAACGACATGCGGGCTGGCCGGGTACAACGTTTGAGCATGGGCCAACAGAGTCAGGACCTGCGGCGAACTGATCCAGTAATGGGAATACGCAACCGGCGACACCAAGACCCAGTCCGTCCACACTTGGGAAATCATCGCATTCGATTGGACGCGATTGAGAATATCTTGCCGTTGTTGGGTTGCCTGTTGCGCTTGATCGAGCGTCGACGCATTCGTCAGGGCCTGATTTGCCGCATCGAGATCCTGCTGCAACTGTTCGTTTTCTTGTTGCAGAGCCGCCAACTGTACACGGGCATCCTCATTCGCCCGCAACGCCGCGATGGCCTGGCTCACTTCCTCCGTGTCGATCTGGGCGACAAGATCCACCTTGATCACAACTGTATCGCCGTCCAACAGGGTCGTAGTTTCCTGTTCAAGCACCAGGACCAAGCCGGCGGTATAGGTCCGGATCTCGTCCTTGGCGAGATCCATCCCGTCCACAACCGTGACGCTTTCCACGTAGGTGGCAACCTGTTCAAGGGCGTTCCGCTTGGCCGATTCTGTGGCCAGCCGAACCGCATCTTCGCGTGTATCGCGGTCTCCCATCCGATGTTCTCCCTGAGCACTCACAGTCCTGACTTCGGCCCAGGCAGGGACCGCAACCGCGCAGAGGGCGATGAAGATGAGAAGATGGACAAGAAGACGCGGCGGGCGAAGAGTCACCGGCTGTTGGGCTAACCGATCTGGCATCGCCTGTACTTCCTCGTTGAAGAGGACCGACGCACCAAGACTCTACTGGCTTGAACGCCACGTTGAATAGTCGACTGATTCCACCATACCACCCAGCAGTCCGTTTCACCAGCTCCACAGCTGATTTCAGGCTGTCTTGCCTTCCAGAAAATTCGCGTGCTAGGGTACCAGCCGTACGGGGTCTTTTTTGAGGAGCCACTCGCGTGAATTTCCCATGGTAAGCGCCTTCCGATATCTTGCTTCATACTGTGTCGGTTTAATGGTGGTGTTCCTTGAAACCACCGCTGGACTCCCTGCGTACGCGGCTCCGGCGCCCGTTGGGGAGACCGTCGTAGCAGCTTCGCCCACGGAACATGTCATCCTCTTTGTCTTGGAAGGCTTCGACAAAGACTCGCTCAAGGCCGGGACCATGCCGAGCCTGAGCAAGCTGGTGAAAAACGGGGCGGCAACTTGGTCCGCCACCGGCGTGAAGCCGGCGCTCCGGCTCCCGACCATGGCTTCGTTGATCACCGGCCTTCCGGTCGAGAAGCATGGCATTACGTGGAACTTCTTTGAAATCAGCCGAGGCTACTCCCGCGCGCCCAGTCTGTTCGACTACCTCGATTTGAGCGGGGGCCGCGACAGTGCCATCTTCTTCATGGATGAGTCCCTGTACCAATTGGCAAGACCCGAACCCTACACCGATTATCAGCTGTGCGGGGCCTTGCGGCCTGAGTGCAATACGGCCAAGATCGTGGCCTACATCCAACAGTATTTTCAGAAGGCGACCAGCGGCCACGGCTACGGGCATGCGATTCCGGCTGTGCCGCATCTATTGGTCGTCCATCTTCCGGAAGCCGGACGAGCCGGAGTCGCGCATGGCTGGGACTCTCAAGAATATCGCGATGCGTTGGGTACGGTTGATGCGGCCATCCAGTCGGTGCTGAATGTGTTCAAACAGCACGCGCTGACCAACCGCACGACGATCATGGTCACTTCACTTAGCGGAAAGAGGATCGACCCGGGAGCCGAGGCTCCGGCAGCCGACTCGCCGGTAGTTCCCTGGATCGTGTCGGGCATCGGCATCAAGCCGGGACAAGTCATTCGCCAACCGGTCTCGATTATCGACACCGGAGCGACCGTGATGCGTCTGCTTGGACTGGAAACCCATACCGAATGGGACAGTACGGCGGTGGAAGAAATCTTCCAGGCCACGGCAACCTCCTCAACCAGGCCATCGGCCAAGAAACCCTAACGAATCATGATGCATGAGTGGTCGATGCGGCACCGAACCTTGATCTGCAGCTTCCTGCTGGCGGGGCTGGCCGCTTTCCCTCTTGAGATGGGATTGGCGAGTGGGCCGCCGCCGGCCCATCTCAAGGAACACATCATCACTGTGGATGCGACGAAGCTGGTTCCGTCCTCGTGGTGGCAAGTGCCAGGCGCCACTCCGTCTATTTGGGCCTCCGATCCTGAATCGCTCGATGCGCCAAAAACCTCCGAACTCAGGGAACTCGCGTTGAAGCCAGGCAAGTACAAGTTCATCAGCTTTACATTCGACTTCCCCTTTGCCGTGACGCTCGACGGCACGCTCGATTTCTCCGCCTCGCTCGATCAATGCATCGAAGGACGCGGCACCCAGACGCTGATCGTGCGATGCAAGCGCATGTACCCGCACGGGGGCGAGCGAGACGCCTACTACGATCGGAAACCCTGACCATGGTTCATGCACTGGAAGATCTCTTGGACGCGCTGGAAGATGTGGACGACGCCACACGCGAAGAAGCCGCCAAGGCGCTGGCTGAACGGGGCGATCCCTCCACGTTGGATGCGCTGATCAGCGCCTGCGGCGACGATTTCTGGTCCGTGCGCGCCTATGCCGGTTGCGGGGTGGCCAAGATCGGCGGGCCCAAAGCCGTCGAAGCCCTCATCGGCCTGTTCAACGATCCCATCATGGAAGTCCGCACCCAGGTGGTCGACGCGGCGGCCAAGATGGGACCGGCGGTAGTGGACCGTCTGATCGGCGCATTGAAAGATGAGCGGTGGCGCGTGCGCGAACATGCCGCCAAAGCCGCGGGCGAGATCAAGAATCCAAAAGCTGTCGATGCCTTGATCACCGCCTGCCGGGACCGCGACGGCGCCGTCAAGAGCGCGGCAGCGGAGGCCCTCGGAAAAATCGGGGATGCCAAGGCCATCCCGGCCTTGATCAAGCTCTTCCGGGATTCCTCCAAGATCGTGCGTGAGACAGCGGGCACGGCCTTGGTCTATATCGGGCAGCCGTCGGTCGATCCGCTCATTGAGAATCTCAAGGACAAAGATTTCGTCGTCCGCTGCCACGCAGCCCGCGCCTTGGGCGGCATGACAACCGACTACCAGATCGGCCGGACCTGGGTGCGCGATGCGAAAGTGGTCGATGCCTTGATCGCCGCCTTGAAAGATCCGGATCGGGCCGTGCGCGAAGACGCCACGATCGCCTTGGGCATGATCGGCGATGCCAGAGCGATCGAGGCGCTGATCGAGGCCATGAAGGATGGGGCGGTCAAGCGGCATGCAATCGCGTCGCTCGGCATGATCGGCGACCCGCGCGCCCTCCCGGCGGTCTTGGACGCCTTGAAGGGAAAAGGGATCAAGCAGGAAGGCTCGCCGACTCCCGGCTGCATCGTGAGCGAAGACGCCTTCATCAAGGAAGCCGCCGCCACGGCGCTCGGCCAGTTCCGTGATCCCCGCGTGATTCCCGACTTGATCATCTTGCTGAAAGACGGAGTGCTGCGGGAGAAAGCAGCTGCAGCGCTGGCCGTCATCGGCGACACGGCCATCGAACCCTTGATCGCCTTCCTCTACGACCCCAAGGCCTCCGAAGTGGAAGCAGAACAAGAGCGGGTGCTCTCCTACGCATCGGTTCGGCTGACCGCCAAAGACGCGCTTCGGCTGATCGCGCTCGAAACCTTGGAGAAGCTCGGCTGGTCCCCTCCCGCGGAAGAACTCGACATCAGTTCCAGCCAGGCGGACAATCTCCGGGTCGACCGGCCACTGGGAGAGACGGGACGGTTTGGGCCCTCAGGCGACATGATCTAGGCGACGAGCTATCAGCCGTCAGCTGACAGCCGGAATTCCTTCCAGCTTTTTCTGGCAACCGAAAGTCCCATGTTCTTCTCCTGCAACCCCAGCACCCTCTGTCCGTCATTTCGATAGGAGGGACGCATGATCCGTCAACTCGATCTCGCTTCACACAAGTGGGCTCGATATGAGCGGGTC
>JAOUEB010000133.1 GCA_029858925.1 Nitrospira sp. | reverse complement strand
AAGTGCGCGACGACAAATTATTTGCCTGGAAATGGAAGAGCAAGGTCTTGTCGATGAATTCGGCTACCGATGCGGATACGGACATCGCACTCGCGCTGGTCCTGGCCGCACGGCGATTCGATCAGCCGGCCTATGAGCAGGAAGCCCTGGCTATTCTCACGTCGATCTGGGATCTGGAACTTTTGCATACCGACTCCCACATCTATGTCACAGCAGGCAATTGGGCGCGATACGAGGACCATCCGGTCATCCATGTCGCCTATCTTGCGCCCTATGCCTATGAAGTCTTCGCAACCGTCGATGGAGCACATCCCTGGGCGCGCGTCATCGACGATGCGTACGCGACCCTGCACTGGCTGTACGACCAGGAGCACGTTGCGCTGCCCCCGGACATTATCTATTGGAACCGCACGACACAGCAGCTCTCCCTGCGGCACCCCACGAACGGCCGCGTATCGGAATTCAGCTATGACGCATTCCCCATCTTCTGGCGTGTCGCGCTGGATGCACAGTGGTTCAAACGTGCAGAGGGGCCGTTGCGGACCACGATGCTCGATTTCTTCCAACGCGAATGGCGCGCCCATGGCCGGCTCGTCGATCATTACACGCTCGATGGAACTCCCCGCTCCGTGATTGAAGGACTCCCGCTCTACGCGACGGTATCTGCGCTGGCACTCCACGAACAACCGGACTTCGCATCGACTCTCACTCAGCGCAAATTGACTGACCTGCAACGAACTGCGTTGGCGGGGAAAGCAACACCGTACTACTTGCATAATTGGCTGTGGTTCAGCCAGGCCACGTCGCTTCAACAGGCGAGACACTACGACGAATTCCTCGGCTTTCTACGGCCTTTTGATTTCGAAGGATTTTCCACGCACTTCCCCTGGGAACTGTTCGCCGTCACGATCGCTCTGTTCTTTCTGGCGCGATGGCATCCGGTTTTCACGGTGGCATTTCTGCTGTGTGCGTTGACGTTATGTGTGCGCTATCTCTGGTGGCGCCTTTTCAACACACTGAACACCATTGAATCGGGCGGCCTCGCGATCAGTCTCTCTCTCTGGATTGCCGAATGCTATGCCCTCTCGACCGTACTGCTTCTGCTCGTCCAAGTCGGCATCGGTCAACGCTCTTCTCCCGCTGTACCCCCTCCGACTGCGGAGAAATTCGCCCCAACTGTCGATGTCTTAATCCCGATTTATTCAGAGTCGTGCGCCATTCTCGCGCAGACGCTTATCGGCGCCTGCGCCATGACCTATGGCCCCAAACGCATCTATGTTCTCGACGACAGCCATCGTGACGAAGTCGCGCAGCTGGCCGGCCGTTTCGGAGCCTCCTACATCAAGGGACCCCGCCGGCATGCCAAGGCCGGAAATCTCAACCACGCACTCACTCAGACGGACGGTGAATTGATCGTGGTGTTCGACACGGACCACATTCCCGTCACAAGCTTTCTCCAGGAAACGGTGCCGTTCTTTGCCGATCCTCATATGGGATTCGTCCAAACCCCGCATCACTTTTATAATCAGGACATCTTCCAGCGCGCGCTCCGGACGTCCCCGCTCATCCCCAACGAGCAGGACATGTTCAACCATGCCATCCAGGGAGCACGCCAGGGCTGGGGTGGCTCATTCTTTGTGGGAAGTGGAGCGGTGTTTCGGCGGGCGGCTATCACAGCACTGAATGGCTTCAAGCTGATGAGCATCACGGAAGATATCCACACCAGTCAGCACCTGCATGCCCATGGTTGGAAATCGGCATTCGTCGATAAGGATCTGGCTGTGGGATTGACGGCAGAGAACCTGGCCTCCTATTTGGTCCAACGGCGACGCTGGATGCTGGGCTGTCTCCAGATCTTCTTCAAAGACAATCCTCTTTTCTGCCGCGGTCTGTCGATCCGCCACCGGATCGGCTATTTTGCGTCGCTCTACTATTTCTTCTTCCCTGTTGCGCGTGTGATTTTCTGGATCACCCCGCTGTACTTTTTACTCTTCCATTTGCACCCGATCTTTGCCGACGTCTCGATCTTACTGGCATATCTCCTGCCATTTCTGGTGTTGGTCCCTCTGATCTCCTCTGTGCTGCTGCCTGGCTGGCCCCGGCTGCTCTGGTCGACAGTGTACGAAAGCGCCGTCTGCTTTCCGCTGTTCCGATCCATGTTCGATCTGGTTCTTCCCAAACGGCTGGGCTTCAAGGTCACCCCGAAGGGGCTGGTCTCTCACCGCCGGTCGTTCGACTGGCGCTCATCTGCAGGCTTGTTGGCCGCCACGACCATCACCCTCGTGGCGATCGGTAAAGGGCTGTGGGAGTTTTGGTATTTCGGCATCGAGAAGGACGCCTATTTTTTCAATCTCAGCTGGGCCGCCTTCAATCTCATCGGTCTCAGCGCCGGCTTGCTTATGGCCTGGGAACAGCCACAACGGCGCGCCGAGGAACGGATTCGTAAAGCAATTCCGCTCCGGCTCCAGACCGACGGCTATTCACTCGATGGCCTGAGCCGGGACGTGAGCCTGACCGGATTATCCCTAGAAACGGCCCGCCCCGATTCGATTCCCTCAATCGTCAATCTCACATTTCATACAATTCCGCCCTTCACCTGTCAGTCTCGAGTCGTTTATCATGAGCACCTAGCCGGACGCGCTCGATGCGGCCTGGCCTTTGTCGACCTGAATGAGGAGCAGCGTCGGGCTATGGTGTTGACCATCTTCGCCGATCCGGCCACATGGGCTGCCGCGCACCAGACTAGAATCCACAGCAGACTGCTGATGGCCGGTCATTTGCTGGCCGGCCTGTGGCGCAGCTTCACTCCCCTACAAACCAGGCGGCGCAAGAATCCTCGAATAGGGCTCTGCCGTCCGGTCACGATCCAAGTTCAGGATCACAGGCGCACTGTGCTCCTCCGTAATCGTTCAGCCGGCGGCATCGGCCTCCTCGTGTTCGGACCACCGCTGCCTTCAAATGTGGAATGGACGATTCAGGATGCGACCGGCTCGGTCCGCTACAGGCCTTGCTACAGCACGCGTGTGGCGCCCGGCATCTGGCGGTTCGGCGCAACGTCCAGCACAGCCGGCCCCATCATTGCGCACTCAGATCAATCGATCGCTTCATCAACACCGGTTTCTATCTAACTGAAAGGCACCACCGCGTATGCTTCACCGTCTCTTGGTACTCTCTCTAACTGTCTGGAATCTGTTCGTGTTTTCACCGGATGCCTTCGCCGTGGACTTTGTGGAATCCTGGTACCTCTCGCGCGGGCGGGCCAACATGGAGATCGAGAATTATAAAGCCGCGATCGAGGCCTTTGAGAAAGTTATCGAACATGATCCGAATCATCGCGAATCCTTGCGCAGCTTAGGCATCGCCTATGAACGGCAAGGACTCAAGGACAAATCGATTGAGACCTTCGACCGCTATCTGGCGAAATATGACGACGATCCTGAGATCGCCTTCAAACAAGCTCAGGCCCTGGAGTGGTCCCGCTATGCCACGTATCGCGAGAAAGATATGCTCAAGTACTACCGCATGGGACTCAAGCGAAACGACGATCCGGCTATGCGCTTGCGATACGCGCGTCATTTGGCCGGCCAAAAGGATACGGCACAAGAAGCCGTGGCCCAGTACGACAAAGTGCTGGCCTCGCAGCCGCACAATTCGCAGGCGCACCAGGGGTTGGCCAAAGCCTATGCCTGGCTTGGCCAAAACGACTTGGCGCTTCATCATGCCAACCTCGCGCGACACGCGTCACGACGAGAGCCCGGCGATATGACGGCACTGCGCCACGACATGCTCAAAGGGCGAGAACCGGCGATGGAGGGTGTCATCTCGGTGCTGGCGCAACCAGAGAAACCGTTCGAGCTGTATGGAGTTCGGCTGGGCTCCCGAGGCAAAGTGGATGTGAGTCCCTTTACGACCACCACATTGGAAGTCGGCGGTGAGCACTTCTGGAGTTCGTCCGAGCAGCGAACCGGCGGGTACCTTTCGTTCGGCAACCAACTGCGGATCAATCCGACGCACCGCTTCGATATGCTCATCGAGTATCATGACGCGCCGCGCGGCGACGGGCTGGCCTACAAATTTGAATACGCATATGACAGACCGTCGATCTCGATCCGCCCCGGCGTGAAGAGAGAGTTCCGCTACGATTCATTTGCTTCGCTCGTCGGCTCGCGAACGACAGGGCAGCTGATCGGTCTGGCGCGATCGACGCTGTTCTATACCGACGTCGCCTTCGACATCGGTTCGATTCATCTGGACGTCACCCCATTTGTCGGATGGGTGACTGCAGAATCCGTGAGCGCGAACGAGCAAGTCGGCCTCGCCGCAAAAGGGGCCGTGCCCCTCTGGCAAACCGCCAAGTGGGACTGGTCCGGGGAATATCTCTTCTATGTCACACACTACGGCGAGAATCAGAGCGGTTTTCGTTCAAGTCCGACAGAACCGACGGCCGGCGGCTACTTCAGTCCGCAAATCTTCGTGAATCAGATTCCTCGACTCGCCGCCAGCTATACGATCGACGAAAAGCAGGACTTCACGATTGCAGCCGGACCGGCGGTCCAATATGTCGATGAGTCAGCGAGAGCGGCCCAGATCCGTATCGGAGGTGATGCCCACGCAGCCTATACGGCCCGGCTCTCGAAACCCTGGCTCCTGAAAATCATGGTGGACTACACGCAAATTTCCAGCGTGTATACACGTATCCAGGGTAATGCGCTGCTGGTGTATACGTTTTATTAGCAGGATGCTGAGAAAGGGCGTCCGCCTTTCTGCACGCGTCGCTCAGAAATTTACCGTGGCGCACAGAGTACGCTTTGGGTTCTTCGCTCGCTCCGGCATATTGAAAAACATCGAACCCTGCTCCGATGTTCCCGGAGCACGGCCCTCGTTGAAAGGTCGATTCAGACTGTCACGGCTGGATCGAGCGGCTAGTCTCTATCTTTCCAACGCCCTTTCCCATGGCCGTGCCCGCGGCCATGTTTCTTGAAATGGCCATTGCCCCTAAACTTCACCCGGTGTTCATCATAGAAGCGGTAGGGTTGATCAGTCTCCAGCTCGAGGCTGACATAATCGTTCATATCGAGCACCACAGCGGAGGGAAGCGACATGGTCATTTGCCAATTGCTCCCATTCATATAAAAATAGCCACCTGTGGCAACATTGAAATACACGCCGCTCGACGGATAGTAATAATACCGGTACCTCGCTCCTTTCGCTCGCCGCCCATGAGCCGGTGCCCACGGCGGCGGGCCTCCTGCAATGACCGGCGGCGGCGCACCCC
>JAOUEB010000132.1 GCA_029858925.1 Nitrospira sp. | reverse complement strand
GCAAAATTGCCTGTCGTAGAACTCCTCGGGCTGATAGCTATTGATGAACATTTTATAGGGTCCGACATGGATCACGCAGGTATTCGCCGCCAATTCGTGTCCATGCTGGGCCAATGCTGCAAACGGGAAGCCTATCGCCAGCGCGATGAAGCCTATACACCCACGAATCAGAAATCGAAAAGGCATCATGGAGTTCCTCATTTTTTTGAGCACGATTCCTCTGTTCGCCGAACCAGAGCTGGAGGGGAACGAGGGGGAATAGAAACTATCGGTGTCGCGCCGCCTATGAACCAGTGGCTTGAGAAGGTTTGCGTTTATCACGCATAAAGTAGAAAACCGCCCATACAACGACAAGCGCCACCACAGGAACCATATAGATGTTTAAGAGTTTGGAAAAGAACTTCGGCTCCCCGACCGAGAATGGAAAGCGGGAGATATATTGTTCTTTGCCTCCCACGGTGACCATGCCGACAAATTTACCAGGCTTGTCAAAGGTGTACGTAAAGTCGATGGACCCATTGGGATATACTTTGGATGGAATGTGAAAGACCGTAATGGCTTCAAGATTCTCCTCCGATCCCGTATCCTTGAAGATCCGAATCTCGGCGGGAAGAGTGCGGAGTTCCTGCTCGATATAATCGAGTACAACGATGGTCTGACCGGTTGCGGGAATGTCCTCGCAAAATTGCTTCTCTTGCGTGTTCGCCGGCTGATAGCCGCTGAAATGCATCATGTAGGGGCCGACGGTCAGCTTGCACATGTCCTCGGCAATGGACAGGCCGCCATGGGCCTGGGCTTGCGTCGCCAACAACGCTCCGCCCGCAAACACCGCGCATCCAACCATGAGTTTCAGGCATGGAAAAAGCTTCATAGCGATCCTCTTTATTGAATAGTCAGGTTGATATTAACGTATGCACAACAGGCCTGGCGTCATTGAGCGGCTTCTTAGGCTCGACGAGAAGCCCACCAGTTGCGTACTCGCCCAGATTTGGAGAGTTCGTACCAAATAAGAGCCAGTACCAACAGCACCATTACCGGCCCTACCGCCTTTCGACCGAGTTTTGAATAGTCAACCTGCTGTACTCGCAAGAGATAATATGAAGGACTCAACCCTTCCGCTGTGATGATAATTCTATATATACCCTTCTCGAGCTTGGCTTCTCCCCTCACCACTCCATCGGGGTGCGAAACCGGTCTCCAATAGGCCACCGTCTGATCTTCCTCTTTCCCGCCCTCTTCCTGTCCCCGCACGATCCGTACGCCCACCGGCAGCGTACGCAGCCCAGGGTCCACGAGGTCTACAACCAAGAAGGTGTCGCCGATCTCAGGAATCTCGGTGCAATATTGAGCTTTGGGCTCGAATTGCGGCTGATAGGCGCTGAAATGCACCATATTTCCGCCGATACGACGCACACAAATATCCTCATCAAGCGTCACATTTCCATGTGCTTCCGCTATCCCTGGGGATGATAACCCAGCAAGCATGAATACACTTAAGGCTGCTTGCGCAATCCGCTTAATCATGGCCATCTTCTCCGACCAAGCCCATCCAATCCAATGTTTTCGCAACCACGGTTGCCCGAATTGGACCGGCTCAGCCCATACACGATGCGTGAACCGCTACTCTTGCCTTAGGCAATTAGAGTCTAACTTGAAAGAAATTTACCATTCTGTTACCGGCTCTTGCAAGAGTGCCAATACGCGGGCAGGAAATAGCAGGTGAAACATATCAATCGATCCCGCATACGGCGCCACGGCCTGTAGGCGCTCGTGATTGAGGACACGTTTGGCACGGGAAACCTCCACCGAACATGATCATTATCCTCAACGTGGCCGTAAGGCTGAAAAAATTAGAGAAACTTCGCCCACCAAGTTGACGCGAGGCCACAGTACTATAATAATGGGTGTGTGGTTAGATCGATAAGCATACAGGCACCCAACCAATTGAGGGGAGGAGGCGAATCATGAAAGCCAAAGAGGGAGTCGTCGATATTCTGAATAAAGTTCTGACGGCGGATCTCACTGCCATCAACCAATATTTTGTCCACGCAAAAATGTGCCAAAATTGGGGCTATGAGCGTCTGCACCACAAGGTCCGCGAGCGCAGCATCGACGAAATGAAAGACGCCGACGACATCATCGGCCACGTTCTCTATCTCGAAGGCGTCCCGAACGTGCAACGCATGAACGCGGTGCACATCGGCGAGACTGTGCCCGAGCAGCTCAAGCTGGACCTTAAGGCCGAACAGGAAATGTTGACGTTGCTAAGCGAAGGCGTGGTCCACTGCACGAAAGTCATGGACTTCACTACTCGCCACATGTTCGAGGACATGGCGAAGGACGTCGATTCGCACATCGACTGGATCGAAGTCCAGATGGAAACGATCAAGCAGGTCGGCCTCGAAAACTATCTTGCCGAGCAGATCAAGAAAGAATCCTGAGGCGGCCATGAAAGCCAAAACAGGGGTCCTTGAATTCCTCGCGCAAGTATTAAGAGCGGAGTTGACGGCCATCCACCAATATCTGCTGCACGCGGCCATGTGCAAACATTGGGGATACGACCGGCTGCATGCGCATTACAGTCATCTGGCAGGCGAAGAGGTCAGCCACTCGTCGGGCCTGATCGACCATATCCTGTACTTGGACGGGACACCGGACGTGGAGCACCTCGATCCGGTCGCGCACGGGCAAGATGTGTCGGCGCTGTTTGCCCACGACCTGGACTTTGAACGCGAGGATGTCGAATTGCTTCGTAAGGCCATCGCCCATTGCGCCAACGTCGAGGATTTTACGACGCGCCACATATTAGAACATATGATCGAGGATTCCGAAGAACACGTCGATTGGTTCGAGACCCAACTGCGGGCGATCAAGCAAATCGGGCTGGAGCGCTATCTTTCTGAGCAGATCAAGAAGTAGGTGTCCGCCGAAGTGACGAGACCTAGACTGTGCTCACCCCTCCGTCCATCGGCTGTCGGAACAGGCCGAAGAGACATTTTTCCAAGATACAAGACACGTCTCCACCCGACGAAAGGATTCACCAGGACAGCCGCCCCAACCTCAACCGATGCGCGGCCAATTTCAAGCCTTGCAAAACCAACGCGGATCCGCCGATGGCGACCGCATCCACGAGACAATACCACGCACTCGCTCCGCTGGGCGGATTCCCCTGGGGCCATCCAAGAAGCGGATCAATCGCGGCCCATTGCCAGGCTCCAACTGCTGTGCCGATCAGTTCGAGCCATGTCGTAATGAAAAAGGCGGCAAGATAAACCATCGGGGACCGCCCGGCGATCAACCATGCCAAAAAAATACAGAACAGCAAGGCACCGACCGAATCTCCCTGTTCCGCATATCCGCTGACTCCCCATAAAGACCATGTGCCCCATACGCCGATGACAAAAGCAGCGATACCTTTGGCATATCGCATGAAGAATCCGGAACGAGCCAAGGCCACGGCCGTCAGATACACCATGCCATGACCGGGTGGCACATATGCCGGCACATTCTCGAATCGATACGTGTACCCGCCCATATAGAGCGAAGCAAAGTGCTCGCCAATTGTCGCAAACACAACGGCGATGGCGACCTGCAATTGTGTTTCTCTATTTTCACCGAGTACGAGCCCGACCAAGCAGATCCATGCGATAGCGCCCAAAACCTGTTGCGTCTCCACGCTGGCCCGTATTTCGAACAGCGCGCTGGCGCCGACACAGAGAAAGGTAAAGGCCGCGATGGCATAATCCCGCGTTCGATGGGCAGAGTCGGCATGCGCCCCTGGAAAATGGCGCAGCATCACTGCCATGAGGGCATCGACGCCGAATCGTGAGCGGGAGGCGGGAGGGGAAGTTTCCATAGGTCAGGCAACGTCGAATGGGCTCAAGTGACGGCCGGCCACAGAGCGTGATACAGGCCGTATCTTACAGCAGCGACTAGACACGGGCAAGTTTCCCAAGACATATCCCGATGGACAGAACACAGTAGGGCCTTCCCCCTTCCAAGAAATGTCCGCGACGGTGTACCCTAGGAGCAGCTTGATGATTATTCGTGCAGACACTGCCACGCCGCAGTACGAGACCGGCGCCCGGAGCCCCACGGCCCTGACGCATTCTCGTGCTCCGGGCAGCGAGCCCGCCAGGGCGGGCTCGCCGGAACAGCGGATAGGCGACTGCAGCAGCAGAATCGTGTCGGCGAGCATGTGATTGAAAAGATAATTCCGTGACTCGATCCATGGAGACCAAACGTGAGTAATATCGTACTGAAGGCAACCGTCCTCTCGATCCAGGTAGGCATGCCGCACACCGTCGGACAACGTGACGCAACAGAGCCCATGGATCAGGTCTGGACAACCGGGTTCTTCAAACATTCCGTTGCCGGCCCGGTACAGCTTAGGTCCCTCAATTTGGACGGAGATGGCCAGGCGGATTTAAAGAATCACGGTGGCCCTGAAAAGGCCGTGAACGTCTATCCCGTCGAACATTACCCTTACTGGCAACAGGTGCTGGGAACGGCCGAATTTCCCTTCGGATCGTTTGGGGAAAATTTCACGACAGAAGGCCTGCTTGAGACTGAGGTCTGCCTCGGAGACATTTTCGAAGTGGGATCGGCGCTCGTTCAAGTCTCACAGCCGCGACAACCCTGCTGGAAATTAGCACGGCGCTGGCGCAGAAAGGACCTGGCCCTCCGTGTCCAAGAGAGCGGACGAACCGGATGGTATTTCCGTGTCTTCAGAGAGGGAACAATTCAAGCAGGATCGCGCCTCATGCTAGTAGAGCGTCCCTGCCCGGAATGGACAGTGGCCTCCGCAAACGACGTAATGCATCGACGGACAGATGATATTCAAGCCGCTCAGAGCCTCGCAGGGTGTCCAGCCCTTGCAGTCCGATGGCGTGAAACACTGAACAAGCGGGTTGAGACAAAGACGGTCGGGTCAACCACGGCAAGACTGTATGGGCCCAACCTCTAACACGCGCACAAAGAATGTGGTCCTCGAGAATGGTCGACTGAATCGCTGGCAACGGCGCGGATTGGCACCGACTATCTGCCCATCCTTGATTCTCTCTCCGCTTCCACCGGATCCTCCGCATGCTGCAAGAGATAAAGGCTGGCTTCTGTGATCAGTCGATTCCGAAAACGATGCGCTTGTGCGATTGAATCTGGCATCGCCAACTCACCCTCACCATTTGTATACTAGATTGGCCTGCAACCGCTCTGCAACGAGTCAGTCTTCTGAAACGAGTCAGTCTATGGTATAGTTCTGTGCCATCTTAAGAGGCTCACTGCATGAACGGCTCGACGCGC
>JAOUEB010000131.1 GCA_029858925.1 Nitrospira sp. | reverse complement strand
GCGGGACTGCACATCATCAATCCGGAAGAGGATTAGGCGTTATCGGCACGCGGGCTAGGGCTTGTCCGTCGATAATTTCTTGCCGAGTCGACGGGCAAGCCGCACCATGCCGGGTGAACGGTCGTCCGGACTGAGCAGCACATTGAGGAGGTGGGGCCGGCGCTGATCCGCAAAAGCCGCCGCGAGGCGCTCTTCGAACTCCCGTTGCGTGTTTACGCGCGATCCAATGCCGCCGCCTACCAGCTTGAACACGTTTTCGTATTGCCATTCGTGCACGTCGTTGAACGGGCCTTCCAGGATCTCCCGCTCCGTCGAATAGCCACGGTTGTTTAGCAGCACGATGATGGGGGCTTGCCCATAGCGGACGCAACTGGCCAGTTCGGTTCCGGTCATTTGGAAGGCCCCATCCCCAACCAGGACGATCGGCCGCAGGCTGGGATCGGCAAATGATGCGCCGAGGGCGGCGGGCACGGCAAATCCCATCGATGTGTAGTAGGCCGGCGATAAGAATTCAAAGCGATGACGCACGTGCAGATCAGCGGCGGCGAACAGCGATTCGCCGACATCGGCGATCACCAGGGTCTTGTCCGTCAAGACCGTGTCGAGATGCCGAAACAGCCCTTCCAAGGTCACCGGCGAGTCTGGATCAGGCCGTGAAGGGGCGGCCACGCTGCGAGCCGGAGGCTTCCGCAAGGGAAAGGCGGGGAGCGGGGCTTGCACAAGTGCGTGGACGAAATCCTGGAACTTGATGGATTCGAATCGGTGATGTTTGATGGCGACACGGTCGGCGGTCGCGTGGATCGTCCTGCCTTCGGAGAGCAACGGCGAGCGGGAGTCCAAGTCTTCCACATCCGAGAGGATCGAGCCGAGGATCAACAGGCAGTCAGAATCATTGATGAACTGCTGGACCTCCTCTCGTCCGATGAGTCCGCCGTAGACCCCGACATAGAGCGGATGATCTTCCCGGATGATGGATTTCCCCAGCAGCGTCGAGGCAATGGGGATGTTCATTCGCTCCACCAATTGCGCGAGGTCGTCCTGGAGGCCGAATCGTCCGACCTCTGCTCCGACCAACATAGCCGGCCGTTTTGCCGAGGCAAGCATGGCGCGGACCTCCCCGACCGCTTCTTCCAACGCGGCCGGATCGCTCGGTTCATCTTCGATACAGATCGGTCTCACAGTACCGGTGAGCGGCGTGTGGACCATGTCGCGCGGGATTTCCAAATAAATGGGGCGCCGATAGCGCAGGAGCGCGGCAAAGGCTCGGTCCATTTCCCGTTCGGCGGTCAGAGGATCGTCGAGTGTCACTGCAGCAACCGTCATGCGCTCGAAGACCTCCCGTTGAGTCGAAAAGTCCCGGACCATGTGATGCAGGTAGGGTGTGCGCGTCCGCTCCGAAAGGCCCGGCGAGCCGGTCAATAAGACGACCGGCGACCGTTCGGCATAGGCGCAGGCAATGGCGTTGACGGTGTTCAATCCTCCGACGCAATAGGTGACGCAGACGGCGCCGATCCCGTTGATGCGCGCGTAGGCGTCCGCGGCGAATCCGGCGCAATCTTCGCGGGTCGTCGCGACATGTTTGATCGGAGAGGCTTCGATCAATTGAAAGAGCGAGAGGACATAGTCGCCGGGAATGCCGAAGATATGGCGAACGCCGAGGCGATGCAGCCGATCCAGCACAGCGGAACCAATGGTAGCTTTGTTGCCCATTCTTCTTTATCCTCACATCGTCGGTGTGCGCAATGCGCCATCAGGAAAACATACTGCTTGAGGTTCGTCAAGCAATGAACGTGTGATGATCAGGGCGACGGCAGTCGGTTGTGACCACACACAGGTAGATACACTATGTTACAGGAGACAAGACGATGACTTCGCAGGCCCAGGTCCGCCTTACCGCACTACGCATCCCGGAGGGACGGTCTCTCTGGCTCTTTGCCGGTCATGTCGGACCAGTCACTGGTCAAGCAGCGGCCGGGGACTTGGTCGATGTCCTGACTGCCGACGGACAGTTCTACGGGCGCGGTCTGTATAACCCTGCTTCGAAAATCCGCGTCCGTCTCCTCACATTCGAGGATGAACCAATAGACGAGACGTTCTGGCGTGGGCGAATTCAGCAGGCGATCCGCCTCCGACAGCGAGTAGTTGCCCAGTCCAATGCCTATCGGCTTATTTACGCCGAAGGCGATCGGTTACCTGGGTTGATCGTGGATCGCTACGATCAGCTGCTGGTCATGCAGTGCTTGTCGTTTGGTATGGATAGCCGGAAGGAACTCATAGCCGATGTGCTGATGCAGGAGCTGAAAGGCAAAGTGATCTATCTCAGGAACGAGGCCAAGAGCCGGCAACTCGAAGGGTTGCCCCTCGAACGGAGGTTTCTCTCTGGCAGCGGCCCGACACAAGTGGAGATTCATGAAGGGGCCGCGAAGTTTCTCGTGGATGTCGAGAAGGGACAGAAGACCGGCTGGTTTTGCGATCAACGGGAAAATCGGTTGGCGGCCGCCAAGCTGGCGGCAGGGGCCGAGGTGTTGGAAGTGTTCTGCCATACCGGCGCCTTCGGCATTCACGCCGCGTTGGCCGGAGCCTTATCAGTGGAGGGCCTCGATGTCAGTCTAGACTCACTGGCCATGGCTAGAACACACGCCACGATGAACCAGGTGGAGGGTCGCTGCACCTATCGCCAAGCTGATGCATTTGAAGAGATGCGCAAGCTGGTGAAGGCGGGGCGGCGCTATGACATGGTGATCCTGGATCCTCCAGCCTTTGCTCGTAGCCAGCAGGCTCTGGCTGGGGCATTGACCGGGTATAAGGATGTGAATCTTCTGGGCTTAAAGCTGCTGAAGCCGGAAGGGTTTCTGGTAACCAGCTCCTGTTCCCATCCTGTTTCTGAGGAAGATCTGTGGAAGAGCATTCGCCTCGCAGCACGTGATGCCAAGCGAGAGATCCGTCTGATCGAGCAACGGGGCCAAAGCGCCGACCATCCCATCCTGGCCAGCATGCCGGAGACGCGGTATCTGAAGTGCTTTATTGTGCAGGTCTTGTAGTTGTAAAGGTGGCTTAATTTACCATCAGTCCATCTGGACGGGCCGCTTGCCCGGTTATGCGGTGGACGTTGCGGGGGAATAGTAGCTTCGGATGTCATAGACGTCTCGGTTATGCCACTAATGCGGGAGTGTCGCGACAGCATTGTAACCAGCGGTCTGGACGCCCTGGGTTGGCTGGATCCAACCGCTTAGATAATCACCAATTGGCACTGGGTGCCTTTTCGAGCCTAATCATCTCCGATGACTGCGTAGGTGACACCGCTACCGATAGTCCTTATCGAGAGATAACCATGTCTGACGCTTTCTATCATCGAGGGCTTACCATCGAAGTGGACTTGGATTTTCCCAGAGCCACGATTGAAGGGCTAAAGGTTCCAAAGCGGGAGCTTTCACGCCTGTTTCGTCCTCGCGATTCAGACAGAAAAAAGACGGAAAGGGTGCTGCTGCATTGTAAGCAACTGATCGATTCGTCCTCTGCGTTTCACAAGAGGGAAGAGGCGCGGCGAGAGCACCTTAAGAAGCTCAAAGAGGGGGTGGAGGAATGGAATAAATGGCGCGAAGAAAACCCACAGATTCGGCCCCTTTTGTACAACAGTGATCTCCGTGAGAAGACGATAGGAAAACGGCTCAACCGAGTGAATTTTGCAAACGCAGTTCTTATTAATGCTGACCTCCGAGGACAAAACTTTCGGAGTGCGAGTTTCCATGAGGCAAACCTAGGAGGGGCCAAGCTTCACGGCGCGGATCTGACCGCAGCGGTTTTCTGCCGAGCCGATCTCTACGAGACTGAGATGCCCAAGGCCAAGCTGATCCGTACGAACCTTCAAGGGACGCAACTGGCCAAGACTGATTTCAGCCGAGCGAGACTGGATAAGTGCAAAGTCTACGGAATGTCCGCTTGGGATTTGAAGTTCGATCGAACGACCCAAAAGAATCTGTTGATCAGATATCGTTCGCAGGCCAGTAACCGCAACAAGCAAGACAGTATCGCGACCGAGCTGGAAGTCGACGATCTGCAAGTTGCTCAGTTCATATACATGCTTCTCAACAACCATAATCTGCGAACTGTCATTAACGCCGCGACCTCGAGCATTGTTCTTATCCTAGGGCGGTTCTCCAAGAAGCGGAAGAAAGTCCTGGATGCTATGCGGGAGGAGCTGCGCTCAATGAAAGGGAGCTATGTGCCGATACTCTTCGACTTTAAGCCCTCGCATAAGCGGGATCTAAGCGAGACGATACAGTTGCTGGCGAACCTGTCCAAGTTTGTCATTGCTGACCTAAGTGACGCGAAGAGTATTCCTCAGGAACTTTCTCAAATAGTGCCGAATCTGCCGTCGGTTCCAATCCAACCTATTCTGTTGGCTCGTCAAAAAGAGTACGCGATGTTTGAGCACTGGCGTCGCTATCCTTGGGTTCTCCCTGAGTTCAAATACAAAAATAAGGCGCACTTACTCCAGTGCCTCAAACAAAAAGTCATTCAGCCTGCCGTCACTCGCCGTGAGTTTGCCTCGCGATAAGATCCTTCGGTAGCAACCGCAAGACACAGGCTGGCCGCCTCAAAACGAACAATTGCGAGGGAAAATAATCGGTCGGCAGGTTTTTCTTGAGGTCGTCGCTAACCGTCAGTGCGCCACAGTGGTTCAGTCTTCTATGCCCACGCCGATCACGATGAGTACTGCGTAGTCTTGCTTCGTGCAGCCTTCGACCGGAGGCATCGCTCCTCCTGGTGCAACTGGGAATGCCGTCTGCTTCGCGTTCGCCGGTGAGCAGGAACTTCCCAGCGCGACTGGTGTATAGCGTGCGGAACGGCAGGCCAGGTGAGTCACATCATAGAGCATAGAGCGTTGCGCTTTGATCCAGCTCCCAGCGTCTGTCGCCACGGTTGTCGGGGGGATGAATAGTCAGCACGACCATCAAGAGAAGGTTGCAGGAGTCTTTTATTGAGGTCGTGGTGCTCTTGTTCAGGTCAAGAAGCTGTGGCCTCTTACATTATCTTTTGTGCTGAGGCTTACGATGATGATAGGACTTCGATAGAACTCTGGACGGGTCGTGATTTGTTGATGTATGAGCTGTTCTTCAAGATGGCGATTGTGCAAAAGGGATGGTTGACATGAAGCTCCCAAACGCTGATCGGGCCGTTGTGGATGTGCGCAAGCTCCGCGATTACTGCCTGAATGTCGACCATCCTCGCGGTCACCACAAGGCTCGTGTCTTTAAGAGCGCGTTGGGGTGGACAGTTGACGAGGCCGAGGATGTACGACGCAGGCTCTTG
>JAOUEB010000130.1 GCA_029858925.1 Nitrospira sp. | reverse complement strand
AAGAAATCACATTCGACATCACCAGCCCATCGCGGTCAAGCACCGCGGCAGCCGTTTCATCGCACGAGGATTCGATCCCAAGGATCGGACGCGGTTGCCATCCGGCATTGACTGGAGAGGTGGCCTGATCGGTTTGAAACATACGCTACGACGGGCGATCACAGTCCGAGGTGAAATAACACGACCCCTGCGGCTGTCCGCCGCAGGGGTCGCCGATATTTGCGCGATACAATGGCGCTGTAAAAACCGTATACGGGTTAGACTCCGGCCATCGCCTCCTGTTCAATGAAAGCCGGGGCGCCGTCCCGCAGGACCACTTTGACCTTGCGGCATTCCTTGAAGCGGCCCCGGATGAGTTCATCCGAAAGCGGGTCTCCGATGGCGCGCTGGATCGCCCGGCGCATCGGCCTGGCTCCATACAACGGCTCATAGCCTTCTTTAATGAGCCACTGTTTGACCTCGTCGTCCACTTCGATTTCGATCCCCTTCTCCAACAGGCGAAGATTCAGCTCTCGGATCAGGATATCGAGGATGTTGTGCAGCTGCTCTTTTTCCAACTGGTGGAAAATGACGACTTCGTCGATCCGGTTCAAAAACTCCGGGCTAAACGATTTGCGCAACTCACCGATAACTTCTTCTTTCTTATGGCGCGCAGCCTCGCCCTCGGTGCTCTGGAATCCCAGAGAGACGCCCTTCTGGATGTTCTTGGTCCCGATATTGGAAGTCATGATCACGACGGTGTTCTTGAAGTCTATCTTCCGGCCCAGGCTGTCTGTGAGGACGCCGTCGTCCAGCACTTGCAACAGCACGTTGAACACATCTGGGTGCGCCTTTTCAATCTCGTCAAACAGGACGACCGAATAGGGCCGGCGGCGGACCTTTTCAGTCAACTGCCCCCCTTCTTCGTACCCCACATAGCCGGGAGGCGCGCCGAAGAGTCGGGAGCTGGTGAATTTCTCTTGATACTCGGACATGTCGACTCGAATCAGCGCATCTTCGCTGTTGAAGAGAAACTCCGCCAAAGTTCTGGCAAGTTCCGTCTTTCCAACGCCGGTCGGGCCCATGAAGATGAACGAGCCGATCGGTTTCCGCGCTTCCTTCAAGCCTGCACGTGAACGGCGAATGGCTCGCGCAACAGCCGAAATCGCTTCATTCTGGCCGATCACCCGCTTGTGCAGGAATTCTTCCATCCGAAGCAGCTTGTTGGACTCCTCTTCTTCAAGTTTGAAGAGCGGAATGCCGGTCATCTTGGAGACCACATAGGCCACGTCTTCTTTGCTAATCACCGGCTTGTTCTTTTCTTGATTCTTCTTCCATTCCCGCTTGGACTCATCCAGAAGCTTGCGCAGCCGTTCTTCTTCCTCACGGTGCCGCACCGCCTCCTCGAAGTTTTGCATCGAGATCGACAGCTCTTTTTCACGCGACACTTTCTTCAGCTCCTGCTCCATCGCCTTCAACTCCGACGGAAGCGCATAGGTCTGAAGCTTTGCGCGCGAGCCGGTTTCGTCGATCAAATCGATCGCCTTGTCGGGCAAGAAGCGGTCGGTGATATACCGATCCGACAGCTTGACGGCTTCGACGATAGCCTCTTCCGTGATTTCGACGCCGTGATGCTCTTCGTAGCGGTCCCGCAGCCCATGGATGATCATGATGGTTTCGTCGAGGCTGGGCGGCTGGACATGAATCGGCTGAAACCGCCGCTTCAAGGCGCCGTCTTTTTCAATGTGCTTGCGGTATTCATCCAACGTGGTGGCCCCGATACATTGAATCTCCCCTCGCGAGAGCGCCGGCTTCAGCATATTCGAGGCGTCGATGGAGCCTTCAGCGGCCCCGGCTCCGACCAGCGTATGCAACTCATCGATGAAGATGATGATGTTGCCGGCCTGCACGATTTCCTTCATCACAACCTTGAGACGTTCTTCAAACTGGCCTCGATACTTGGTGCCTGCCACCAGCGAGCCGAGATCCAATGCGATGACGCGGCGTGACAAGAGGTTGTCGGGCACCTCCGACTGAACGATCCGCTGCGCGAGTCCTTCGACGATGGCCGTCTTCCCCACACCGGATTCCCCGATGAGCACAGGATTGTTCTTGCTTCTCCGGCTGAGAATTTGAAGTACGCGCTCGATCTCGTCGGCTCGGCCAATCACCGGGTCCAACTGGCCTTCTTGGGCAAGTTGGGTCAAATCGCGCCCGAATTCATCCAGCGCCGGCGTGTTGCTCTTCCGGTCGCGCTCGCGCGGCGCGGACTTCCGCAAAAAGGTCACGGTCAATTGTCTGGCCGTCAACAGATTAGCACCCAGGCTGCGAAGGATCTTCCCGCCGATGCCTTCCTCCTCCCGGAGCAGACCCAGCAGCAGATGCTCGCTGCCGATATGATTGTGGCCCAGAAGACGAGCTTCCTCGACGCCATACTCGATCACTTTCTTCACGCGCGGGCTGAACGGGATCTCGCCGAACGTCATCGTGGTTCCGCCACCAGGAAGATTGCGCTCGATCTCCAATCGGATCTGCTCCGTCGAGAGCCCCATTTTCTTCAGGATCATGAGGGCAATGCCGTCAGACTCACGAAGAATCGCCAAGACGAGGTGCTCCGTCCCCAAGTAATCGTTCTGGTGCCGCTCGGCTTCCTCGCGCGCGAGGATGATGATCTTTCGACCTTTGTCCGTAAATCGTTCGAACATCCTGCCTCCTCCTGATGGATACCGGCTATGACAATTCCGTGTTCGTGCGAAACGTATGGAAAAACTTGGTCTAAGTTTAACCAGAGCCTTTGAGAGAGTCAAGATTGCATGAAAAACCGGCGGCGCGATTTTGGGGACCTCCGAGCCTCGTCTTTCTTCGATTGCCAGTGACAGAGTCAACGCACGCGTTGACATGAAAAGAACCGTCCCCTAGAATCCCTCAGCCTTTATCAGATAAACGGCCAAATCCCAATGAAAAGTAAAAGCATCGGAATTCTAACCAAGCCGAAGTTTCCAGAAGTCAAAGCCACTCTCCAGGGAGTGGTGGCCTGGCTCAGGGATCGGCAGATCACCGTCCTACTCGATACGACGTCCGCCGCGCTGCTAAACGAGCAAGGCGGAATTCAAAAGACGCAGCTGGCCGGCAAGGCGGACGTCCTGCTCATCTTAGGCGGGGATGGAACCATTCTCCATGCGGCGCGGCTGGCAGCGGAGCGAAGCATTCCCATTTTAGGCGTGAACATGGGCGGCCTCGGATTCTTGACTGAAGTGCGCCTCGACGACCTCTATGCGTCGCTCGATCGGGTCTTCGCCAATGATTTTGTCCTCGATGAGCGGCTGATGTTACAAATCCACGTCCATCGGCATGGGGAGACGGTAGCCCGTGGCATCGTGCTCAACGATGTCGTCATCAGCAAAGGCACCCTGGCCCGCATGATCGAATTGAAGATCGCCATTCAGGGACAGTTCGTCACAAACTTACGGGCGGACGGCCTGATCGTGGGAACGCCGACCGGCTCCACCGCCTATTCACTGTCGGCCGGCGGCCCCATTATCAATCCCGCCGTGCAATCGTTGATTCTGACGCCGATCAGTCCGCATACACTGACTCATCGGCCACTGATCGTTCCCGGCAATGTTGAAATCGAGGTGACATTGACCAGCAGAGACGATGGAGCCATGGCCACGCTTGACGGACAAGTCGGCATTGCCATGACACAGGGGGATACGGTGGTCATTCAGGCCTCCGAACACCGAACCAAGCTGATCCGGTTTCCAGAGAGCCATTACTACGAAGTGTTGCGGGAAAAGTTGAAATGGGGAGACGGATGATGAAGCCGGTGACTATGCCTTTCCCCGTATGATCAGCTCAGCCATTTCCTTGTTGCTCGCGTATTTGAACTCTCCGATACAGTCCGACGTTCCCTGGTACGTTTTTTCCGCCGCCTCCAGCACTCGAAGCCCCTTCACATCGACCGGATGGCTCTTGCGGACCTTCAACAACGCATGCAGCCGATCAAGTACATCTTTGACCTGGCCGCCTGAGTTCTTTGTCGCAAAGTACCGCTCCACGACCTCCGCACACCAGTCGCCGTCCCGCTTCGCCACACCGACGAGGCCCTCGCTGGCTTTTCTCGCCCATCCGGCAAGGAAGACGCCTTCAATGACTTTTCCTGCCTGTTCATCATAGGCCTGAAAGAGCGCATCGTCCGGATCATTGCCGGTCCTATTGGGGTTCGTGATGAACATGCCACCCTTATAGGGAAGCCCGACCGTTTCGTCCACCTTGTCGCCTACGGCAAAAACCACGGAGTCGCAGGGGAATTCATACAGCTGTTTCAACCCGACCGCCACCGTGTCGTCTCCTTTGGGGTCCAGCTTATTGTCTTCCATCTCGAGGCCGCGCACACGATTGTTGCCGTCGACCAGAATGCGCTTCGGCGAGGCCAAGAATTTGAATCCCATCTTTGTCTCGCTGACCGACGGCTCGCATTTGGTAAATTCGTCCGTCAGCCCCTTGAGTACTTCATCCGCCTTCTGTCCCACGGCGGCCATCCGATCCTTGATCCGCTCGAATTCTTTCTTGATGCCGTCGACGTCCATATTGGCGCAGACGGAGCGAATCTCCTTGGGATTGTATTTGCGTTCGACCGGCCCGCGTCGAACGATGGCGGTGACCCGCTCCACCTTCTTATAGCGGGTCAGCCAATGCGCGATATCGACCATGACGTCTCCGGCTCCGATCACCGCGACATGGTTGCCCATCTCGAACGGCCGATCGCCGAAACCAGGCAAGCGATTGAAGTGATAGACCACGTCCTTGGCATGATAGACGCCTTTGGCGGAATCTCCTTCGACACCGATGGCTTTGGTCCCTTGTGCGCCGATCGTAAACACGACCGCCCCGGCGCCCAACCCGCGCACGTCATCGACTGTCAGATCTTTCCCGTTCCCGACCGACACGTTGCCGAAATAATGGACGTTCGGCTGCTCCAGCAAATCCCAATACTGTTTCCTGAGTCCGCCGCGAAGCTTAAGTTTGGCGGGGAAGATTCCATATTCCGCCAACCCGCCGAACTTGATGTCACGATTCAGAATAATCACCTGATGACCGGCCTTCGCCATGCTCCCGGCCACCGCCATCCCGGCCGGCCCTGCGCCGACAACGATCACCACCTGCGACTGTGCCGTACTCATGCGTTGTTCCTTGCAAGAAGTTGTGGATATACCCTAGTTTTGCGAAAGTTAGCACAGCCATTTATCGGCTGTCAAAACACAACAGGCGGGTTATTCCTCAATCGGCATTCGTCCGCACCGGAGAGGAGTCATTTGTCACTGGTCACTGGTCACTG
>JAOUEB010000129.1 GCA_029858925.1 Nitrospira sp. | reverse complement strand
GAAACAGGAACCCCACGACCTGGCGTGCTCCGCGCGCTGCCCGGTGAGATCGGGAGTCTCCTCGACCGTGTGACAAAAGCAGGTTGGGCAGACCATCGTACAGTTCGCGCAGGCCAGGCAACGTGCCGCTACGTCATCCCACCGAGCGTGCTCCTGCGCCTCATACAACGCCCCTGGCAGTTCGGAGGTGTCGAGGCGTCGCGTTTGACTCATCGCACAGGAGCCGATGTGAGATTCCGCTGTTTCGATGTGTGTCTGAGAAGCAGGTTTGACTTCAAGCGCTGAAAGAATCTCTCTTCCTTCCGGGCTTCCTGCTTCGATGAGAAAGACGGTATCCAATTCGGTGAGGGCAAGGTCGAAGCCCACTTTCGCCTGAGGTCCACTTCCCATGGACGCACAAAAGCAGGTGGAGAGGGCCCTCGTACAGTTCACGGCGATCACAAATAATCCGTTACGTCTCGCCTGATAATAGGGGTCGGCATAGGCATCGCGGAGGAAAATCCTGTCCTGCATGACTAAGCCCGCCACATCGCAGGGACGGGCGCCGAGGACTGCCACCTTCTCCGATTTCGGCATGGTGGGAACTGCGGTGAGACTCTTCTTCGATCGCTCGATGGTAAGGAGCGGCTCGCGCGGCGCGAAACTGAAAGGCTTCAGGGATTGCGGTCCATGCACGACGCCGAAGAGACGGTCCTCGCCGGATCGCTCAAGCCGGTAGCGTCCCGGTTCCTGCACATCCCGCCAGCCGATCGGAAGATCCGCCGTTCGTTCAACGGTCTCCCACACCACCGCCCCATCGCGCACCCTGGGCCCGACGATTCGATACCCCTTCGCGCCCAAGGCATCGAGCAGTCGTTGAAGATCGGCTAGTGGTAGGGCGCCGCGCGCATCAGAATTCATCGTTATGCCGGATACATTCGCAGCATGGTACGGACTCCAGGTTTCTCTTGCAAGGCTCCCCCCCCACCATCACGCCTCGGCCGGTACGGGCTAGAACCACGCCCGCAGACCCGTGACAAGCCGAATCTGGCTTGGATCTCCGCCTTCCTGCCGAACCAGCGTCGCGGTTTCTCCGAAACTTCGATCCAGCGAGAACCCGATGTAGGGCGCGAATTCGCGCCGGATTTCGTAGCGAAGACGCATGCCGAATTCCAGATAGTTCAGCCCCGAGCCCGTCGTGAACCGCTCGACCCGTTGAACCGCCGCACTGGTTTCAAACCGGCCCTGGAGAATCAACCGCTGAGTCAGCAGGAAGTCCTTGGTAAGCGACAGTCGTCCTGACACCTTGCCGTCCAGATCGATGAAGAGCGCGGCCTCGACGTCGTAGTTGTAGGGCACCAACCCTTCGATTCCAATCACGGTTTGCCCCCGCGTGACGTTCGCCCCGCGAAACGACTGTGTTTCAACGCGGCCCCCCACTTGAATGTCATAATACTTCCGAATGAACCGCCCATAGAGGAGCTGAAAATCCACGTCATAGTCTGCCTTGAAAGCCGTGTCCCTTTGCCCTTCGCTCTTGAACCAGAGGCGATTGTAATCCCCTCCGTACCAGCCTTCGATGTCCCACCGGTAGTCGCTCGTGCTTTCTCTCTTGGCCGTGCTCGGCCGATATTCCAGCACATCCACCAGGGTGAACAGCCGGTGTTCCTGGTCGTTTACCGGGCTGGGCCAGTCTTGCTGTAGAGAGACGGTCGGCACGGTGCGTTCCGGTTCAGAAGTTGCGAGAATGCTCCGTGCCGTATTCGGACCAGGTGCGATGGTCCTCAGGGCAATCGTGTCCATTGTTCCTGCAGTTTGCGCAGAAGCGAACGCCGCGCCGGTCCCAGTACTGACCAGACAAGCCATTGCCGAAGCCACGATGGCCCCTCGACAAGCGTTCACGAGTGCCCGCCATGCGTATTGTCGGACACTTCGACGACGCGGAACATCCCCGCCTCCATGTGAAGCAGCAGATGGCAGTGAAACGCCCAGCGACCCGGCGCGTCCGCGGTAATCGCCACGCTCACCCGCTCCGCGGGCTTGACGATGACGGTGTGCTTGCGCGGCAGGTACGCGCCGGTGCCATTTTCGAGCTGCATCCACATGCCATGCAGATGGAGCGGATGCTCCATCATGGTGTCATTCACAAGGGTGAGCCGCAGACGCTCACCGTACCGGAAGCGGATCGGGTCTTGGGATTCTGAATACGTCTCGCCGTCGAACGACCACATGTAGCGGTCCATGTTGCCGGTCACATGCAGTTCGATCTCCCGCTCCGGCTCACGTTGATCCGGGTACGGGGTCAGGCTTTTTAAGTCGGTATAGAGGAGCACCCGCCGAGAACTTCCTTCCAGTCCACGACCCGGTTCGTGCATCATATTTCGTGAATACTCGGCGATCATTTGATTGCCGGTGCCATGGTCATCGGGACCGTGCTTCACCGGTTCGATGCCGGGAATCTTCGAGCGGCGTTGATCATCTGCCTTCATGCCCGGCATCTCCTGTATGCCATGCATGTGCGGCATTTCCTGACCGTGGGGCGTGTCGCTGGAAGGTTCCATGCCGGGCATCTGCATACCGCTCACATGGGGGTCCTTCATGCCCCCCATACCACCGTGCTCCATTGGCATACCCATGTCAGCCATCGTCCGCACCGGTCTGGGACGGCGAGGAGGAACCGCGGCCGTTATCCCTGCTCTCGGCGCCAGCGTACCCCGCGCATAGCCGCTCCGATCCATCGTCTCGGCGAAAATCGTGTAGGCGCGATCCTCAGGTAGTTCGACGATCACGTCGAAGGTTTCGGCCACCCCCATGCGGAACTCATCTACAATCACCGGCTGAACGTTCTGCCCGTCGGCCTGCACCACCGTCATTTTGAGGTCTGGAATGTGCACGTCGAAGAACGTCATGGCCGCGGCATTGATGAACCGCAGGCGGACCTTCTCGCCCGGACGAAACAGCCCGGTCCAATTGGCTGCCGGGGATACGCCATTCAGCAGATAGGTGAAGGTGTAACCGGTGACATCGGCGAAGTCGGTCGGGTCCATCCGCATCTGGTCCCACATCAAGTAGTCCTGGAGGGCAGGCCACCACCCCATGCGTGAGGCGTCCTCAAAGAACTGGCCCAGGGTGCGCCGCTGAAAGTTGTAATAGCCGGGGAGCTTTTTGAGATTGCTGAGCACAGTTTCTGGCGATTCGACGGTCCAATCCGACAGCATCACCACATACTCCCGGTCATACTGAAACGGATCCGGTTCGATCGGGTCCACAATCATCGGCGCGTACATGCCTTGCAATTCCTGACCGCCTGAGTGGCTGTGATACCAATAGGTGCCGCTCTGCTGGACCGGAAACCGATAGATGAAGGTTGTCCCAGGCGCGATGCCGCCGAAACTCACGCCCGGCACGCCGTCCATGTCGGGCTTCAACAGAATACCGTGCCAGTGAATGGACGTGCTTTCGGCCAAGCGGTTGGTGACCCGCAATGTCGCTTCTTGTCCCTCTTTCAGACGGATCAACGGGCCTGGGATTGTCCCGTTGATGGTCATGGCTGGTGCGGATCGGTCTCCCACCGTAAACCGATATTCACCGATGTCCAGATCAATGACCTCGCCGCTCAGCATTGCGGGCTGCGTACCAGCCAGAGCGGAGGGAATCAGCGAGTTGATCCTGCAGGCAAGGAGAAGGTGCTGCATCGCCGTCAGCAGTCCCAGAGCCCCGGCTCGCTTGAGTAGTAGACGTCTAGAAATCGGTCCGAATGTGTTCGGCATGATCGCGCCTATCTATGCCAACCCTTTATCGCTGCTGTCCGGCGCACCACTAGAGGACGGCCGTCAGTATCGATCGGTTGTTTCATGAGGCGCCTCCGGAGTGCGTGAAAGGGTCAACACCCGCTCAGTCGTAGCAGATATGACGGAACTGGAGGCGTGGATCAGATTCAGAGAACCGAGGAAGAACCTATGGGGATGGGCACAATGGAAAGCGGTCAAGATCCGTTCATGCCGCGCCGGCACGGAACGTCACCCTTTCTCATAAAACAACAAGTAATACCCGACCGCGACCACGATCGCCTGGAGCAGCAGCAGCCACGGCGTGTATCCCCAACTGAGCTTAGGCTGCTCATCGTCCATCCTTCGTTGCACAGACTTATTGGCGAGGATGAAGGTCCCCACCACCTCCCTCGCCTCTTCCCTGCTGATGTTCCGCTCACGCTGAAGCAAGTCGATCGCCTCGCTTCTTTTGCCGCGCCATAGCGCATCAAGCACGCTCTTGGGGAAATCGGAAGACTGTTCCGGTTGGGTTATCATAGCGGGGGAGAGTGTACCAGAAAAGATGGCCTCGCGTCAGCCTTCAAAATAACGGGTGATGCGGCGCGGAGGAGAAGGGAGCGGCAGTCGGAGCCTCCCCGGCATTGCCGAGAAACCTCCAGACACCATCTTCCTTGACCAGGTAGTGCACCTCACGAAACCAACTGTCAAGCGTGATCCGGGTGCCCGTGCGTTCATCGGTGCCGTACAGCCCGCCGGTGCAGGTGACCTCCGCCCGAAGCCTGGAATCTACCTGCAGGACTTTGATATCGGACAACAGATGAAGGGACGACAAGGCCTTGTAGTGCGTGAACACCTCATCCCACACCCGGCGCACGTCGCTTGCTTTCAACCCGTGGTAATTGTATCCCGGGGCATAAAATTCCATGAGATCGTCCAGATTCTTTTTCTGCAACGCCGATTCCGCACGATGGAACGATGCGAGCAGCTCTTTCACGGCCGGATGGCGGAGCAAGCGGCTTTGTCCCGTGATCTTCTTGCCCTCCACCATCAACTCCGTGTCCGGCAACACCTGCACTTCGGCGAACACAGCCCCTGATGCCAGCACTGCGCACAAAACCAGACCTAGACCGATACCCACCCTCGCCTTGCCATATCGCTTCATCGGCACCTCCATGAATACAGCACATCGGCCGCCGTACGCGATCACGCGACCGATGCGCTCAACCCCGTTGTCTTTCCCAGTCATGTGAAGGGTTAGGAGCGAAATGGCTGGACATCGCCTGACTTGCGCAACATCTTGTTCACCTCGTCAAGGTGCAGCTCCTCGCCGACGATCATCTCTCGCGCAAATTCTTCCAACAGAACGGATTTTCCTTCGGAGAGTTTCAGAAGTTCGTAATAAGCGGCGGCGGCGGCTTTCTCGTGCTCCAGGCTTTCCCGCAGGATATCTCCCACGTCATGCTGCTCGGTTTCCAAGAGCGTCCCAATTTTCAATGACGGGTGGCCGCCAAGCAAGGTAACCAGTTCCCCGGCTTTATACGCATGGGCAAGACTTTCGTCGGCATTACTTTTCAGCCACGACACAATAGGGATACGGTT
>JAOUEB010000128.1 GCA_029858925.1 Nitrospira sp. | reverse complement strand
CGAACCTTCTCAACCGGCATCAACGGCACGCCGATGCCGTCGTTCGCTGACAATACCACGGTCGATGAGCGATGGGATATTGCCAATTTCGTTAACTCCCTTTGTGAGAGAGATGCGGAAGGCAATCCTCTTCCGATCGATCCCTTGTCGGATAAGCCGAAGATCAATTTCGTGATTCCCTCCGATCCGGTTGAAGGAGAGATCCCTGCCGACATGGATCACGAAGCTTGGCAGAAGGCCCCCAAACGGTATGTGGCGATGGGCGGGCAAATTACCCACAAGCCCAGAAACTTCGTCAATCGTATCGACGACATTTGGGTCCGATCGCTCTATAACGATAAGCATATCGTATATCTCATAGAGTGGGATGACAGAACTAAGAGTGTCGCCGAAGAGAAGCTTCCATGGGCTCCGACGCAAGTCAACATTGATGTCAAGGAGCAGGAGCCGAAGACTGGTGAAGAAGGGTCTATCGCAGCGAATCAGAATAAGTACGCGGTGTATAATGATGCCATTGCAATTGAAACGGCGGTGAAGTGGAAAGAGCTGCCTGCTCCGATCAAGCCGAGATACCTGTTCGGTACGAACGAACAGTTTCCAGTCGATATCGTGAAGTGGGAGGCCGATGGGTCGGTTCGCGCGTTCCTAGGCACAGGATGGGATCAAGATTTCATCCAGCGAGATAACTATGAAGAACAGCTGAAAGTTCTCAAGGGTGAGTGGAAGAACGGCCGCTGGTATGTGATGATTCAGCGTCCGGTGGGGAATCAAAAGGATCAGGACTACGATGAAGATACCTTCTTCGAAGTCGGACAGTATATCCCTACTGTGTTCTTCGCCTGGGATGGGCACAACGGTGACGCCGGCCGTAAGATGGCCGTGTCGGCCTTTTACTACACGTTCATGAATCCGCCGGTTCCCCAAGAAACATATATCTATCCGGTCGTCATTGCGTTTGGAGTTGTGCTATTGGAAGGATGGGTCTTGACCCGCCGCGCCAATAGGAAGAAGGGTAAGACGCTCTAGTCTGAACAGACAACTGAGCGTAACAGCGAAGGAGGGGGTGGGGAAACTCACCCCCTCTTTGTTTTTGATAGAGGCGTGACCGTGATGCTGTGATGATCACTGATGTGACAGGGATTCTTCTCGCCGGCGGCAAGAGCCGGCGCATGGGTGAAGATAAGCGGTTTCTCCTTGTCGGCGAGCAGACATTGTTTGATCGGAGTCTTGCCGCGCTTCGATCAATTTTTCAAACGGTGTCCGTCGTGATCGCGCAGGATAGCCCACTGCTGGAGGCGGATGTTCCGGTCTTTCGTGATCTCGTGCCTGATTGTGGAAGCTTGGGAGGGCTTTATACAGGATTGAAGCAGGCTCACACAGAGTACGTCTTTGTCGCTGCCTGTGACATGCCGTTTCTCAATCCAACTGTGGTGCGCCATATGGTCTCTCTAAAAGACAGGGCTGATATTGTCATGATTCGATTGGAAGAAAGGCTGCAGCCCACGCATGCGCTCTATAGTCGGTGTTGTCTTCCCGTGATCGAGGAGATGCTGAAGGCTCGTGAGTTCAAGATCCAGCAGCTCGCCGCGCGCCTGGCGCTTCGTACGTGGCTGGTGGCTGAAAGCGAGTTGCGGGAGATCGACCACGAAGGGTTGTCCTGTATCAACGTGAACACGCCGGCGGATCTGGAAGCCGCTCGAACGAGGCACGAACGCGGGACTGATCCTGCTTCGTCTGGATAAACGCATGGCACGCACCGTTGTTATCATCCATCCCGGTTCGCTCGGAGACGTCTTGCTCGCAGTCCCGGCTATGAGACGCCTTCAGGAACGGTTTCCACAGCACCGGAGTCTTCTCATCTCGAACGAACCGGTCGGCCGGTTCTTGCTGGATTGTCGCATAGTCGATGCCTGGATCTCTGTGCAAAGCGCTGCCTGCGCGGACCTCTTTGCCGGTTCAGTTCCTGCCTCACGCGAACTTGCGGGCTGGTTTGAAGAGTGCGATTGTGCCGTGGCATGGATCAATGACGAAGGAGAGACTCTCGCCACTGCGCTTCGAAGCTGCGGGGTTCCGGAGATGTGGGTTCAATCGCCGTTTAGCTCAGAATTGAAGGCTAGGCGCCAGAGCGATCGCTTTTTGGAAACGATCGGCGAGACTGCGGACGATGGAGTACTCGATGTAATGCTGGCGATACCGGCTGATCTTGTGGAGCGTGGACAAGCCTATGTTGATCGTATGGGAATGCCCTCCGATCGCTCCATCGTCCTGATTCATCCAGGCAGTGGGAGCCGCAGGAAATGTGTCAATCCAGAGGTGCTGGCCTTGGTGATCGAGCAATTCCAGCGGGAGGACATTCAGTCGTTCATTCTAGAAGGGCCGGCCGATCGAGAAGCAGTCGCTGCCCTATGCAACCTGGTTCCCGCTGCATCGGTGGTCGTAGGAGAGCATGATCTCTCGGTCGTTGCGAGCCTCCTGGCCCGATCTGTTCTCTACATCGGGAATGATTCAGGCCTGACCCACTTGGCTTCATTGCTGGCGGTGCCGACCATCGCCCTGTTTGGTCCGACCGACCCCGAACGTTGGGCGCCGAGAGGTTCCCATGTGGCGGTATTGAGGGGAACCTCCTGTGCTTGTCTATCCTGGGAAAGTGTCGCCGTCTGTTCGGAGAAGCCATGCTTTGCCATATCGGCTGAGGACATCGTTGATGCAGGTAAGAAGATCATAAGGTTGAACAACACAACCCCTCGAAATCCTTCGCAATATCCCTTGTCTCGGCCAGACTCGTGTGCTACAGTGCCCGTTCATTTTCTCTTTCAGCTGTAGCGACTTAGGAGATCCTTCGTGTCTCAGGGTGTGGTTCAAGAGATGGTCGCTACTGCCTTGCTTGGAGCCCTCGATGGGGCCAGGAAAAAGGGGCAGTTGAAAACGGACGCCTGGCCGGCTCTCACGTTGGATGCCCCCAAGCGGCCTGAATGGGGTGATTTGGCATCGACGGTCGCCATGTCGCTGGCTTCTTCTGAACAGCGGGCGCCGCATGATATCGCGCAGATCATCGTCGAGAATCTTCCTCGCCGTGAACAGCTCTTTGAACGTGTAGAGATTGTCCGACCTGGATTCTTGAATCTCACCGTCAAGGCCTCGCTCTGGCAGGAAGTGCTGAAGGAAATCGAATCGTACGGCACGGCGTACGGTAAAACAGATCTTGGCCGGGGCCGCCGGGTGCTCGTCGAATATGTGAGCGCGAATCCGACCGGTCCGTTGCACGTCGGGCATGGCCGAGGCGCAGCGGTTGGGCAGGCAGTCGCGCGTTTACTGGAAGAAGTGGGCTACGACGTCGACAGCGAGTACTACATCAACGACGCGGGCCGGCAGATGAAACTCTTGGGCGCGTCGGTCTATGCGCGATATCGGGAATTGTCCGGGCAGCCGGTCGAATTTCCTGAAGACGGCTATCATGGCGCCTATATCACCGCCGCCGCCGAACGGATCAAGCAGCAGCTCGGTGAGACAGCGCGAAACTTGGCTCCGGCCGATCTCGAAGAACGGTGCCGCGCGCTTGCGTACCAAGACCTATTGGCGCAGATTCGGGAAGATCTCAATTTGTTCGGCATCGAATTCAAATCCTGGTTCAGCGAAGCGTCCCTCCTAGAATCCAAAGCTGTCGAGCAGGTGTTGGATGAGTTGAAATCGCGCGGCCTCCTCTTCGAGCAGGAGGGCGCCTGGTGGTTCCGTTCCTCGGCATTCGGCGATGAAAAGGATCGCGTCGTCAAGAAGCAGGACGGCGAATATACCTATTTGGCGTCGGACATCGCCTATCATCGGGACAAGCTCCGTCGTGGCTACGACCTGCTCATCGACGTCTGGGGGGCGGATCACCATGGATACATCCCCCGCATGCAAGCGGTGATGCAGGCCTATGACCATCCGAAAGAGCGGCTGCATGTGGTGCTGGTCCAACTCGTCAAGCTATTGCGGGCCGGCGCCGAGGTAAAGATGTCGAAGCGGACCGGATCGTTTGTCACGATGCGGGAAGTCATCGATGAAGTCGGCGCGGATGCCGCAAAGTTCTTTTTCTTGATGCGCGACTCGCGGTCCCATCTCGATTTCGATCTGGATCTGGCGAAGCAGCGGTCAGCCGACAACCCGATGTATTACGTGCAGTATGCCCATGCCAGAATCTCCAGTCTCTGGCGTGTGGCGGCCGCGAGGGGCATGACCTGCCCTCCGGCGGCGGAGGCGGATCTTTCGGTGTTGACGGATCCAGACGAATTGGGCCTTATCAGAAAACTCTCTGCCTATCCGGAGCTTCTTCAAACGAGCGCCTCGGCGTTCGAGCCGCACCGGGTGACCTACTATCTGCAGCAATTGGCGGCGCTGTTGCACACGTTTTACAACAAGCATCGGATTCTGCCTCCGGCGGTCGGACAGGAGCCAAGCGAGGCGGAACCGGCAGAAGAACTGACACCCAAGAAGACTGCAGCCCGGCTTGTTCTGATGCGGGGCGTCCAGCAGGTCATCCGAAACGGTTTGGCGGTGCTTGGGATCTCGGCCCCTGAGCAGATGTAGGGAAGGGCAGCGAGCAAGCGATGATGCAGTTCCAGCTTCGACAACGCGATCGACGCTCCGATGCCAGGCTCGGCCAGCTGCGGACCGCCCGCGCCGTGATCGACACGCCGGCCTTCATGCCGGTTGGTTCCTTAGGGCCGGTAAAGGGGCTTGAACCGGACGACCTGCAAGATCTTGGGTTTCGGCTGATGCTGAACAATGCCTATCACCTGTACTTGCGGCCTGGCCACAAAATCGTCGCCGAAATGGGAGGCCTGCATGCCTTTACCGGCTGGCCAGGGGCGATCTTGACCGATAGCGGGGGATTTCAGATTTTTAGTTTGGCCAGGCTGTGCAAGGTGACCGACGAAGGCGTGACCTTCCAGTCGCACATCGACGGCTCTACCCATTTCATTACCCCGGAAACGGCGATCGAGATTGAAGAGGCGCTGGGGGCCGACATCATCATGGCCTTCGATCAATGTGTCGCGCTTCCCGCAAGCCGTGAGACAGTGCAGGACGGGGTGCGCCGAACCAAGTTGTGGGCGGAGCGTTGTCAGGCGAGCCGACGAAGGACGGATCAGGCTCTGTTCGGCATCGTCCAGGGCGGGCTGGATCATGAGTTGCGCGCGCAGTCGGCGAGGGACTTGACGGCGCTGGGGTTCGAGGGCTATGCGGTTGGCGGTTTGTCCGTGGGCGAAAGCAAGGCCGAGATGCATGCCATGCTGGATGTGACGGTGCCGGAATTGCCGGAAGACAAGCCTCGGTATCTCATGGGGGTCGGGCATCCGGAAGATTTGATCGAG
>JAOUEB010000126.1 GCA_029858925.1 Nitrospira sp. | reverse complement strand
ACGACCCCTCAGTTAGAAAAAGAAGGCAACGGAACACAGTGGCGCACTGATTGCGTTCAAAACACCATTTTTTGTCTTATCCCTTCAGCAGGGGAAAACACCCCAGGGTTGCCCTGCACTTATCTCTTCTCTAAGCGCCGCTTTCACGAATAAGGATACGGGCACCCTGCTCCCACAACCGTTGGGCAAAGCTGATACGGGGGCCCTCGACCAACACCGTCCCTCGCACTGCCTGGTTCCAATGAGGTGGCGGCTCGACAAGATGCAGCGTAACGCGATAGACGGAGGCATCCGGTCGCAGTTTGCGCGCCGCGTCTTCTCGAACCGGCACATCTCCGCCATAGAGAGACGCAAGGTACGGAACGGTGAAGCTGCTTTCGTCGATGTCTCGAATCTCGACGACCTTCGCCTTCACACTGGGCCGTTCCGGCCACTCGGGTATAAAGCGAGCCGGTTGCCCCGCCCGGAGGTAGCCGACATCCCTCTCAGGCGCCAGGGCATGCAGCTCCTCACCGGCCGGATCGATCACATAGGCGAGCGGCAATTCTTTGTTAATCCATCGCCCCACATGAAGCGCCTCCGCACGGTCGGTCACCATTCCCGCAATTGGAGCCGTCAGAGTGAGAGTCTGCTGCTGCTGTTGCAAACCCTCGAGTTGCGAGAGATGGGCTTTCAGGGTTTCCAAGGTCACCTGGTGTTTTGCCAGTTCTTGCTGATCGATAAACTGACGTCGGCCTCTCAACTGCTCGACCTCGATCCGTTTGCGCGTCAATGCCATGTCTTTTTCAAGCGTTGGCGATTCCAATACGAGCAATTTATCTCCTGCTCCTACCCGCTGGCCTTCTTGCACCACCAGTTCTACGATTCTCCCAGGAGCCGGCGCATAGATGGTCGCGTGCGGCGTCGATTCCAGCACCGCCGGAAGACTGATCCGATCGGACCAGGGAATGAACAGCGCCGCTGTCAGCGCAACCACCACACCGGCTGAGATCCATACTCGGCCTTGTTCGCCGATGATCCCTCGCGAGCCCCACCAGACTTTGAGTTCACACGCGATCGGCAGCAGGATAAACCACCAGATTTCGACCGCGAACAGGATGACCCCCAGCAACTTGAAAAAGAATTCGTAAACCACGAACGCGATGCCGAGAAACAGCATGAACCGATAGGCCCACACCGCCCAGGCAAACCAGACCAAGAAACGGCGGCGAGCGACGGAAACCGGCTCCGGCATCGGCATATCCAGACCGAACAACAGCCGCCGCAGCTGCCACCGACCGAAGGCGAAGGCACGATCGTGCAAATTTGGAATGCCCATCAAATCGGACAACACATAGTATCCATCGAATCGCAAGAACGGGCTCAGGTTGATACCAATACCCACCAACAAACTCGTGGTCGCCATGATAAAGACGAGACTCCGCAGCACCCCGTCATCGAGAAAGTTCCACGCGAAGATCGCCAAGGCCGCCAGCGAAACTTCGACGATCATTCCAGCGGCGCCGATGGCGGCCCGCTGACGACGGGAAGGCAGTTTCCACGCATCGGACGTGTCTGAATACAGCATCGGCACCATCACCATCATGGCAATGCCCATCGTGGGAACCCGACAGCCGTACCGTGTCGCCGTATAGGCATGCCCCAACTCGTGGAACACTTTGGCGACGGCCAACCAGAGGACTGATAACAGAAACCCGCGCAGAGTGAACAAATGCAGAATGGTGGCTATAAAGGTCTCCCACTGGCGTGAGACCAGGTAGAGACCCGCCAGTCCGATGAGCGCGATGCCGCAGGCCGCCGATCGTGAAAAGAGCCACTCCACGTAGGGGAGCGTCGCGCGAAGAAATCGGTCCGGCCGGACCAGCGGGATCTGGAAAAAGAGATAGTGATGAACAAGCCACATCAGCCAGATCGGTCGCGCGGCATCGGCCTGAGCGGCATAGGCACGGTACCCCCCCTGCGGCGGGTCCCGCATCAGATGGTTCTCGTACAAGAACCGAAGCAGGTCATCAAGATCCTGCCGGGTCGCGCGGCAGGTCGTCTCCGCATGAATCTGCAACAAGACAGCCTCAGCCGATCGGCCCTCCCAACGCGACAGCATTTGGTAGGCGGCCCAGCCGATCTGGAAATATTTTCCACGAACCGGATCGGCGATAATCCACGTCGGCGAGCCGTCGGCGCCAGGAGCGCCCTCGACGAACCGGAGATCCTCGCGCAACGGCGGGAGCGCCTTTTCCCGATGTTGAAACGTCGGCTGGTTCATAGGCCGATCCAGGGCCTGATGGCCGAAATCGGACGACGGAACAGATAGGTGAACAGCGATGTCTGTTCCCCATATATTTTGGCGGTTCCCTGCCAGCCGATGCGGAACTCCGATGCCTCCCGCTCCAGCTGGGCAGTGAGCCGGTACGCCAACATACTGTTCGGCAAGACCTCGGCATGATAGCTTGCATGACTGACCGTAGCCGGGACACTTGAAAATGGATTGGCGTTCAGAAACAGCTTCACCGAAGCCCCTTCGCGCAGCACGATGGCATCTTCCACCGGAAGATCGATCCGCACCTCCAGCCGCTTCGGGTCCGCGAGCTCCATAATGCGTTGACCGACCACAACCGGCTTCCCGATCCAATCGGACTTGTCTGTGTACAGCAGCAACCCCGCTTGATCCGCCTTGACCTCAACCTTCGTCAATCGTTCGTACATGTAGTTTCGCTCGGTCTCTCGCAGTTCCACTTCGGCTTTCAACTGCGGCACATCGGCTTTTTGCTCAGCTTCGACAAATGACCCTTGGGACGCACGGCGATACTGGGCGATCGCCACGTCCAGATTCCGTTCCGCGACTTGATACTCGCTCCTGAACGTCGTGCCTTCGTATCGGAATAACACCTCCCCTTCGGATACAATCGTATTGGGCAGGACGAGAATTTCCGAGATGACCCCGTCGATCGGGGCGCTCACGATCAGAGGATCTTTCCCGACAATTTTTGCCGGCGCCAGCGTTGACATGGGAACAGGGAGGGCAAGGGCGCCCGCCATCGCAGCCGTAAGTATCCATGTCGCGGTCCGATTCAGCCCCCATCGCCATTGCAGGCCACTGGATGAAGCCACCGCTCGCCAGGCATAGGCATAGGCGTCACTGATCCGTTGCAACACCGTCACCTCATGGTCTGCCCATGGCTGGTCCCGTGTGAGCCACAGGCCCCCAAGAATCTGCCCGTCCGGATGTTTGAGCGGGCACCATAGGCCGTGCCCCGATGTAAATTCTTTCCAATCCTGTCTGAGCTCTCCGGGGCAATCGATGTCCGACACCTGGCGGAGGTCGGGGCCAGCCGAGATCTTGCGCAGCCCCTGAATCAATTGCTCGGTCCATTGCATCGACGGCGCAGCGCGATCTACAACCGGCACGCTCGACGCGGCCCGCACTTCATAGTATGGCGACGATGGGGTCGGCGGAATCAGGAGAATGGCTTGCTGATAAGGGACTAAACGGCGCGTTTCATTGACGAAAAAGAATTGCAGCTCCTGCTGAGTCCTAGCGGCGCGGACCATCCCCTCCAGCTGGAGCAGCATGGTAAACGAGGCGTTTCTGGGCGGCGGACTATGAGAAATGGCTTCTGCTGTGACCATGTCAGTGTGAAAGTTCATCGAACGAGGCGGTTCCGCTCATTCCCGCGAGCACATTGTCGGGTTGAACGCGAAACAGGCCTTTCACCTTCACTGTCTGGCTGGCAGGATCGACATTCGCGCCAAGGTCTTGAACCACGGCGGAATACCGAAGTCCTGTTTCATCGACGGCATACTCGAAGGGCGTGCCGATCTTCAGCCACGCAAGCGACTTCGACGGCAGAATCAGCTCGATTTCGAGCAAACTGTCATCCAGCAGGCTGATAAGCTGGTCGTTCGGAAAAACGTTCTCGTGTTCGTTCACGATCGTCTTGACGACACGCCCGGGAAACGGCGCTCGCACCGTGCAACCGTTCACATTGACCCGTGCGGCCTGCACCGCAGCGAACGCCTTATCCGCGTCGGCCTCGGATATTTCGACTTCCAGTGTGCCGACGGCCTGATGCTTCGCAAGGTGGAGATTGTTCTCATGTGTTTTCTTCTTGCCTCGATGTTCCGCTTGGGCGCTCGCCAGTTCAGCCTCGTACTTGGAACAATCCAAAGCAACCAGCAGAGCCCCTTTTTTGAACCGCTGTCCTTCCTTGAAAGGGAGCCGACTGATACGGCCCTGGACCTGGCTGGCCAACGTCGCCTGCGCGGTGGCCTTCACGACTCCCCGGATCGTGCTGAGCTCCGCTGCGCTGCTTGAGGGTTTGAAATCCGTCTTGGCGTCGGCCGTCTCGATCAATGTCGGAATCACGAGCCAGGCACAGATGATCATCCCCCTGAGCAAGAGCCGGCTTCCGCTGGTCACTTGATCGACTCCTTACTTTTCGTCCATCGAGCGCGCAATTGGAGCGCCAAATCAGAGAGTTTTTGCTCCTGCATTAAATCATTGGGCAAGACATCTTCGCCGACCGCGGCTAACAGCGAGGCCCAGGCAGTTTGGAGTTCCGCTTCCACAGCATCGTATCGGAGCTGCGCCGCCACTTGGGCAACCCGTTCACGAAGCACCGCCTGCTCGCTTATTCGTGAGGACCGCCAGGCCACGTGCGCCTGTTCGGTAATTTGCGATTGCGTATCGTAGTACAGTATCGCCGTCGAGACTTCCTTCTTCGCATGGGCAACCTGTGCGACACCGACATGCACCTGCGACATGATGGCCATGCTCAGCGCAAGGCTCTGGGTGTGCAAAACCTTATCCTGCGCTTCGATCGTCTTCGCGCGAGCCGGATATCGGAACAGGTTCAGCAAATTCCAACTCGCCCGCGCGGCGTAGGCACCCCAATGATTGTTGAACAAAAATTTGTTGCTGCTGTAATTCTCCCCGACAACAAGATTCAGGTTGGGCATCATTTCCATGATCGCCGCTTTCGCCTCGCGCCCGTTGATACGTCGGCGGTAATCGACCATCTTCAGCTCCGGACGCGCTTCCAGCGCCCGATCTTCCAGCACGGCCATATCGGACGGCAGGCTCATGGTCGCGGACTCTCGCTCCGGGACCATGAGCACCATGTCGTTCTCTTGACCGGGAGGGAGGTTGATCAAGGCGGCCAATTGAAGTTTGGCCGTGCTGAGCTCCCTGAACAACTGCTGGATGTAGCGCTGCGTATTGAGCAGATCAAGCTTGTATTGCAGCGGGACCATCGGCGCGCTGAGCTTTTGGTCTTGAACGGCTTGGGCCTTATCGAGAGCGCTCTTGACCCACTCATCCAGCTGCTTGAGGGATGGAAGAATCCGCTCCGCGCTGACGGCC
>JAOUEB010000127.1 GCA_029858925.1 Nitrospira sp. | reverse complement strand
ACCTTTCGTTAAATTGAAATTGATAAATCCTCTCAAAAAGATACCAAAAAAATTGGCGGCGGTCAATGATGACAGCGGGAACAGAGGCCGTAGAGTTCTAGGCGGTGGGTCTTGATGGTGAAGCCGTTGCGGGCGGCCACCTCTTCCTGAAGCCGTTCGATGTCGCAGTTTTCGAACTCCACGATCTTTCCGCAGCCGGTGCAGATGAGGTGGTCGTGGTGGCCTTTATGAGAGACGTTGTCGTATTGGGTCTGCGTGCCGAAGTGGCGCGCCTGCGCCAGACCGGCTTCGCAAAAGAGGTTGAGCGTGCGGTAGATCGTCGCGAGCCCCAAATGCGGATCTTTTTTCGCCAACTGGTGATACAGCTCTTCCGCGGTGATGTGCTCTTGCTTGAGAAAGGCATCAAGAATCAGCTCGCGTTGGCGGGTGCATTTCAGCTGATGTTTCCCGAGATGCTCTTTCAGCGCTGTGATTTCTTTTTGATGCTTCGACATGGCGGCCGGCCTTATTCCTCTTAGGAAGGGCCATTAAAGACGAAACGGGCCATAAGGGTCAAGAGCATAGGGTACGGCAAACAGGTTTGACGATCCTTCATGGTCTGTCTATAGTGCAGGACCGCTTGATCTGATTGAGGCGACGCCATGAGAACACCGAACCAGATTACCGTTGATCGCTCGCTCCTTTCCTATGTGCTGCACCTGGCGGAGCCGTATGGTCTGTTGAGCGATGTCAAGCTGCAGCAGTTATGCTTCCTGTGCGAACTCCAAACATTCGGGAAAGGATTCAAGGGGTTGCACTTTGAATTCTTCCGGTTTGCCTATGGCGCGTTCAGCAAAGATCTCGATAACGATCTCACGTCGCTTCGCCGAAAGGGTCGGATCGAGAATTTCACCTTATCCGATCAGGCCAAGGACGAGGTGATTCCGCTGCTCCTGACGGCGATCGAAGGGGTAGAGACCAATGAGAAGGTCAAAGAGATCGTCGACGCCGTCGTGTCCGTCTATGGGCCGCAGGATAGCGGCGCGATCACCAACTCCGTCGAGGCGGTGGAGCTGAGCACGCCGCAGCAACCCGAATTCAAAATTCCGATTCGGGATATCACGTTTCATACCACGCTCCTCGTGCCCGACCGGATTGATGTACAGGCTGAATTCACCTGTCCGCCTGCGCTGCTGGCCAAGTTGAATGCGGCGATGGGCTATGACGGCAAGGCATCCTCGAACGTTCAGAGCTGGTAGATCTCGCCGTATTTCTTTTCCACGTACGAGAGGAACGGGTCGGGACTGATTGCGTTGCCGGTGACGCGTCGGGCCAGGTGGTCCGGGGTAAACATGCGGCCCCAGCGGTGAATCTTCTGTTCCAACCAGCGGCGCAATCCCAACAATTCCCCTGCGGCGATGCTTTCTTCCAGACCGGGAATTTCCAGTTTGGCCTGCTCGAAGAATTGCACGGAATAGAGGTTGCCCAGCGTATAGGTTGGGAAGTAGCCGAAGGCGCCGAACGACCAATGGACGTCCTGGAGCACCCCTTCCGCATCGGATGTCGGCGTGATCCCCAGATACTCCTCCATCTTTCGGTTCCACAGGGCGGGCAGGTCTTCGGGTTGCACCTTGCCTTCGACGAGGTCCCGCTCAATCTCGAAGCGCAGCATGATGTGGAGATTATAGGTCAGCTCGTCCGCTTCCACGCGGATGAACGACGGTTTCACGCAGTTGATGGCGGCGTAAAATCGTTCGGCGTCCACGCTCCTCAGTTGATCGGGAAATGTCTGTTGCAGAATCGGATAGAAGAAGCGCCAAAACGGACGGGAGCGCCCGACGCAATTCTCCCACAGGCGGGATTGGCTCTCGTGAATGCCGAGCGAGACCGAATCGCCCAGCGGCGTGCCGAAATACCGCTGATCGAGCCCCTGGTCGTAGAGCCCATGCCCGCCTTCATGGATGCAGCTGAAGAGGCAGGATTGGAGTTCGTGCTCAAAGACGCGAGTGGTCACCCGTACGTCGGTCGGATGAAACGAGGTTGTGAACGGATGGGACGAAAGATCCAGCCGGCCGCGCTCAAAGTCATAACCCATGGCAGTCAGGACCAGGCGCCCGAACTCCAGTTGCCGAGTCTGATCATACGAGTGTCGGAGGATACTATCGTCGATCCGAACGTGGCTCTCGGTAATTCGCCTCAGCAGCGGGACGAGGCGGGCCTTCAGCTGGGCGAAGATGGGCTGAAGCGCGGCGATCGTGGAGCCCGGTTCATAGACGTCCAGAAGGGCATTGTAGGGCGAATCCGTATAGCCGAGGTACTGGGCTTCCTCGCGCTTGAGCGATAGGACGGTGCGGAGGTTTGGGAGAAACAGGGCGAAGGCGTTCTGTTCTTTGGCCTTGGTCCATACTTGTTGCGCAAGCGAACATTCCCGGCTCAAGGTCGTCACAAAATCGGAAGGAAGCTTCTTGGCCCGGCTGAAATCCCGCCAGACCTCCCGCAGCAACGATCGAGACGGTTCATCCCACAGGTCGCCGGGCTGGTCGGAGGCGTGACCCGTCGTAGGATCGACCCATTGTGACAAAAGCTTTTCAATGTCCGGGGACACGAGCTTCTGGTGGGCCAAGCCTTGCAGGACGGCGATTTGTTCGGCACGCGCGGCTCCCCCGCCGCCCGGCATGTAGGTCTCCTGATCCCAGGACAGCACTGAAGCGGCGCTATTGATGCGTTGGATTTCAAGGAGTCTGATCGTCAAGGGCTCTAAGGCGGCGATGGTCTTCAAGCGAGGTCTCCTCTTGGCTTATACTACAGTCCGGCGTGCGGCAATCAGCTCTGAGCCGCCAGTCTACGCAACCGCGCTGGTATTTTTCAAACCACTGAAAGGATCGACGATGAGATCGCTTGTGCTCCCCGACATCGAAGCCTATGCCCAGGCCCATTCCATGCCGGAGACAGCCATTTGCCGGGCGCTCAGGGAAGAAACTCAGCGGACGATGGAGTATGCCCAGATGTTGGTCGGCCCGCTGGAAGGGGCGTTTCTCAAGATGATGGCTCAACTGGTGGGCGCCACCAGGGTGCTCGAAGTCGGAATGTTCACCGGCTATAGCGCCCTTTGTTTTGCTGAGGCGATTCCGGATCGGGGGACCGTCATCACCTGCGAGGTCGATGAGGAGTCAGCGGCGGTGGCCCGGCGATATTTTGCGCAGGCATCAATTGGGAAGAAGATCGAGATTCGCATGGGGCCGGCGTTGGAGACGATGCAGGCGCTCGCCGGTCCGTTCGACCTTATTTTCATCGATGCCGACAAAGCCAACTACCTGAATTACTATCGGCGTGCGCTGGATCTGCTTGCTCCGAACGGGGTGATCCTAATCGACAACGTCCTCTGGAGCGGCGAGGTGCTGAAACAGCCGCCACCGGATGAGCGGACGGCTGTGATCCAGGAGTTGAACCGGACGGTGGCGAACGATTCTCGTGTGACCGCCGTGCTGGTCACGATTCGTGATGGGATTCTAGTGGTGAGGCGGAAAACGTGACGTGTGGCCAGGATGGGTGAATAGGCTTTGTTGTCAGTAGGGCGGCCCTCCCGTTCCATATCCCAAATTCCAACAAGATCGATAATTGGACCCTCCTGCGGAAGGCGAATTGACTGAAGTTCGGCAGAGAGATACACTCGCGTTCCGCAACCCGAGGGGCAGCCCAGCTTTTCGCAGCCATGAGCAAGATCCTTATTTCGTATCGTCGAGAGGATAGCGCCGATGTCACGGGGCGGATCTACGACCGGCTCGTTGTGCAGTTTGGGCGAGAGGCCGTCTTCAAGGATGTGGATTCCATGCCCTATGGCGTGGACTTTCGCAAGTATCTGGATGAGCAGGTGGCCAAGTGCGGCGTGTTCCTCGCCGTGATTGAGCGAAACTGGATGAAGGTAAAAGGCCGAAAGGGCAAGTCCAGACTTGAAGAGCCAGGCGATTTCGTGCGGATTGAAGTCGAGTCGGCATTGAAACGGGACATTCCAATCATTCCGGTGCTCGTCGGAGGGGCGTCAATCCCACCGGCTGATCGGCTTCCGGCCAGCATTCAAGATTTGTCGTACCGTCATGGCACCGTCGTTCGCCCTGATCCCGATTTTCATCGGGACATGGATCGCTTGATCGAGTACCTCAGGCAACAGATTTCTGGCTTAAGCGAGCCTCAGACGAAATCGGACAACCAATCCAAGCCTGTTCTCAAGGAGACAAAGTCAGTCGCCCCTGCCACACCACCGGACATGGTGAAAGTGCCCAAAGGGCCGTTCCTGTATGGCGACGAGAAAACTCGTGAGACGATTGATCATGACTATTGGATCGACAGGTACCCCGTGACGAATGAGAAGTATCGGGCCTTTGTTTCAGCAGCTGGCTACAACAATCAGGCCTACTGGTCACCCGAAGGGTGGAAGTGGAAGACGAAGAAGAACATCACAAGCCCCGAATATTGGAATGACGCAAAATGGAACAAGGCCGATCACCCCGTTGTGGGCGTGAGCTACTACGAAGCAGAAGCCTTCTCCAAATGGGCGGGCAAGCGTCTCCCCACCGAGCAGGAGTGGGAAAAAGCGGCACGAGGTGAAGACGGGCGCCAGTATCCTTGGGGCGAAGAGTTCGACCAGGCTCGATGTAACAGTTCTGAATCTGGTTTTGAGCAGGCCACCCCGGTCACTCAGTATCCCAAGGGGGTCAGTCCCTACGGCTGCTACGACATGGCGGGAAACGTGTGGGAGTGGTGTGCGAGCTGGTATGACAAAAGCCAGGGCCTGCGCGTGATCCGGGGCGGGTCCTGGTTCGATCAGTCGGAGTTCTTGCGTGCATCTTCCCGGTACGGGCTCTACGCCGACTACCGGCTCAACTACATCGGCTTTCGTCTTGCCCAGGACCTTGAGCCCTAACCCTTTACTCTTTGTTCTTTTACCCTTTGCTCTATATCTGAATTCTTTCTTGTGAGGAAACCATGTTGAAGAAGCCGACGGATCATCAGAAGTTGCGGGCCGAGATGGGCAAGCTCATTGAGGCGCTGGAGTTGCCGGAGCTGAACAAGCAGTTCCTCCAGGCGCGGTGGTTGGAACAGGTCATCTGGATGGATGAGAAGGCCTGGAGTTCCGTTCTGCGGCATAACATCCTGCGTCTGACGACGATCATCGGGGGCGTGATTGTGCCCGCGCTGGTCAGTCAGAATGTCGGCGGTGGCGCTGCGACTATGATTCAAACGATCACGTTCATCGTCAGCCTCCTGGTGGCGCTGAGCGCCGCCGTGGAAGAATTCTTTCACTATGGCGAACGATGGCGCCACTACCGACGCACCGTTGAGTCGCTCAAGAGCGAAGGATGGCAGTTCTTCCAGCTCAGCG
>JAOUEB010000125.1 GCA_029858925.1 Nitrospira sp. | reverse complement strand
GCTTCTGGGGGCATGAAAGCCTTTGCGCATTATTTTTCAGAGCTGGCGAAGATAAATAAAGAAGAGGATTTAAAGAAGGTGCGATAGTGAAGGATATCCAAGTCGAGAAACAAGATGTGCTAATTTGTGCACATTTTTGTCAATGGATGCCTGTCCTGTGGCATTTTCAATACAATATTTACTGAAAATACATCGATGAATGAAGAATTCAATCCTCTAACAAATTGGAAACAATAGGCTGGTCAATTTATAGGGTGGTATTTATATGGCACATATGTTGCTTATATATTTTATGGCATGCGCTCACTGAGCTGTGTAACGAGTAGTATCTCGGGCATCGTTTTCAGCTGCTATGGGAACTGACTCACGCGATATTTGGGTTGTTATGGTCACAGCTCCCAATCAAGAAGAAGCCGATAAAATTGCCGATCTGGCGGTAGGCTCTCATCAAGCCGCTTGCGCGACGACGATTCCTCTGGTGCATTCAACCTATTGGTGGGAAGGTAAGTTAGTCAAAGAGCAGGAAACCATGGTCCTTCTTAAGACTACGGCTGATAAGTTTCAGACCCTTCAAGAAACCATCAAAAAGGCGCATTCGTACAAAGTTCCTGAAATTATTGCAGTACCGGTGATGGCAGGGCTTCCACAGTACCTTGAGTGGGTGCGGAAAGAGACCTCCTAGATAATGTGGTGTATGCGCAGTTTCAGGTGGCTGTGGTTTGAGTACCGTTAAAGTAGGGTTGACCATGGCGGGTTGGATGGGTACACTTGGGGCATCTCTCAGGTCTCTCTCAGCATGAAGGGGCGAATATCATGGGTCAGGTAAATAGCCAAGAAGCGAGTGACGCCTACACAATTGTCGTATTTCGAGGATCAACCGCAAAGCCCATCCGGTTCAGTTTTTCAAGGAAGCTGGTTAGTAGACTTGTTATTGCCGGTTGTATTCTCCTGCTCGCTGATTTTCTCGTGATCTCCCACTATGTCATTCGAACAAAAGAGGTCTGGGAGTTGTCGTCTTTTCGTACCGAGGCAATGAGTGCGCGGGAACAAACTGCCGCATTTTCTTCTGCCGTCGATGACTTGAAGAAACGACTGCTGTCGATGAAAGAGGTGAACCTGCGTCTCCGGGTCATGCTAGGCATTGAGGTTCCCAAGGCCGGCGACATGGTCAACGGTCGTGGCGGTGAAGAGGTGCCGCTTCCAGACGGGGACCAGGTGCCCGGCGGAGGCCCGAATAAGACCGGTGAGCGTACATCTGGCAATTTCATGCAAGAGATTGAAAACAATGAAGAACACTCATCCTTGGCCGGTCTGGACTCGTCTCGCGATGATCTCCAAGCAGTAGCTTCAGTGAAAAATGGGTTGGAGTGGCTTTCGAAAGAGGCGACGGCTCAGGAGCAAATCTTGAACGAATTAGAACAGGCAGCTGAACAGCGGTCGACTCGCTGGGCTGCGACTCCGTCGATTTGGCCTGTGAAGGGCTGGGTGACGTCTGGGTTTGGACCTCGTGTGTCTCCCTTCACAGAAAAACCGGCGTGGCACGACGGGCTGGATATCGGTGCGGCACCAAATGCTCCAGTCCAAGCTCCAGCGCAAGGCAGAGTGACGGCCACAGGATTCGATCCCAAGCTCGGTAACATCGTGCGCCTGGACCACGGATTCGGGATCGAAACGCTGTACGGCCATTTGGCCAAGGGCCTCGTCAAAGAAGGACAGAGGGTCAATCGAGGAGATGTTATAGCGCTTGTCGGAAGTACGGGCCTTTCCACCGGTCCTCATTTGCACTACATGGTCAAGGTGAAGGGCCAGGCGCTCGATCCTACTAAGTACATCCTAGAGTAGAAGCGACAATGGGTTGACTCGTTCAGGGTATTCTCGCCCGTATGGTAGGCCGGACAGTCGTATTGTTATCACTTCAATAATCTGATTCCCTCCTTGGTTGATTAGGTTTGGCTCCACGGCGCTTCTGTTCCTACCAGGGCATTGTGTTATGCTTCGCCCCCGCATCGCTCCTTCACATCAGGAGAACAGATCGTGACCGATCTTGAACTCGCGCATTCTGTGACGCCCCGCCCAATCCTTGATGTGGGCAGAGAAATCGGGATTCAGCCTCAAGAACTCATTCCCTACGGAAGGCATAAGGCCAAGGTATCATTGGATTTACTGGACCGTCTCAAGGATCGGCCAATGGGCCGCTATGTACTCGTAACCGCTATCAATCCGACTCCGCTTGGAGAGGGAAAGACCACTACCTCGATAGGGCTTGCCATGGGACTCACGCGATTGGGCCATCGGACTGCTGTGACCTTGAGACAGCCGTCGCTTGGTCCAGTATTCGGCATCAAAGGAGGAGGTACCGGCGGAGGGCATGCCCAAGTGATTCCGATGGAAGATATCAATCTCCATTTGACAGGGGATGCACATGCAGTCACTGCCGCTCATAACCTTCTCTCGGCGTTTCTCGACAACCATCTGTTCCAAGGGAATGCACTTTCTCTCGACCCGTCGAACATCGTGTGGCCAAGGGCATTGGGCGTCAGTGATCGAGCGCTCCGTCAAGTCCGGCTTGGAGAGGAAGCCGGAAACCGGCTAAGTCAATTCGTGATTACAGAAGCGTCAGAAGTGATGGCATCTCTGGCGCTGGCCCACAATCATCAAGATCTTAGGGACCGACTTGGCCGGATGTTGGTGGGATTTACAAAATCAGGCCAGCCCGTGGCGGCGCAAGAACTCGGCTGTGCGGGGTCGATGGCGGTCCTCTTGCGAGATGCGTTGCTGCCTAATTTGGTTCAAACGCTGGAAGGGACACCCGCATTCGTCCATACAGGGCCGTTCGGGAATATCGCCCATGGCAATTGCTCTGTGCTTTCCGATGCTATCGCGCTACGATGCGCCAACTTTGTGGTGACCGAAGCAGGTTTCGGCAGCGACTTGGGGGCCGAGAAGTTTTTCAATATCAAATGCCGCACGTCGGGATTCAAACCAGCTGCAGCTGTGGTGGTCGCGACATTGCGGGCACTGAAGCTTCACGGGGGAGGAGGCATTGCCAAGGTCGGCGCTCCACTTCCCATAGGTTTGACCGGGCCCAATCACGACGCATTATCGAAGGGGTTCGCCAACCTGGAACAGCATATCGCCAATGCAAAATCGTATGGAGTTCCCGTCGTTGTGGCCGTGAATGCTTTTAAGGATGATTCACATACTGAATTGGATTGGGTGCGGGATCGGTCAATAGAGGCAGGGGCAATCGATGCCGCAGTCTCAACCCACTGGACCGATGGGGGGAAGGGCGCCGAGCAACTGGCAGCTGCCGTCATCAGGGCCTGTGATCATCCGTCCCATTTCACGCATCTGTATGAGCTATCGTGGCCGATCAGAACGAAGATTGAGACGATTGCCACCAGGATGTACGGGGCAGAGGGCGTGAAGTTTGAGCCGGAAGCAGAGCGTCAGATGGAGAGGGCAGAAGCCCTTGGATTTGGCCGATTGCCTGTCTGTATGGCCAAGACGCCGCTGTCGCTGTCCCACGATCCGGCACTCAAGGGGAGGCCCACTGGATTCACTGTCCCGATCAAGGAGCTGCGAATTCTGGCCGGGGCTGGTTTTGTCACGGCTGTCTGTTCAGGGATTCAATTGATGCCGGGTTTGCCGAAAAGGCCGGCCGGAGAACGAATCAGTCTTGATCCGGTGAGCAGCGAGATCGTCGGGTTGTCGTAAGGCGGTTTCGAGACGGGGGGATCCCACGTTTTAGGAGGCACTCAGCGTTGTTTTAGGTACCGGAAAAACTCTGAATCAGGGCTCATCACAAGCGTCGTTTTAGTACTGTCTTTAAAGGTCTTCTTGTAGGCTTCCATAGAACGGGTGAATTCGAAGAACTTCGGATCCTGTCGGTAAGCGTCGGCGTAGATGCGAAATGCTTTGGCATCGCCGCTTCCGCGAAGCTCTTCCGACTCTTTATAGGCCTGGGCGAGGATAATTTCTCGATCCTTCTCGGCTTCGGACCTGATCTTTTGCGCTTCTTCGGCGCCTTCTGCGCGGTACTGCTTGGCCTGCCGCTCGCGTTCGGCCTGCATGCGGGCGAACACGGCTTTTTCATTTTGCTCGGGGAGGTCGGCGCGTTTGATCCGAACGTCTAGAATCTCGATGCCGTACGCAGACGCTTTCTCGTTCGCCCGTTTGGAGACGTCCCTCATGATGTCGGCTCTCGTGCTGGAGACGATTTCCAAGAGGTCGTGGCGTCCAAGCTCGACGCGCAGCTCGGAATAGATGATATCGTGCAGGCGTTGCAGAGCGCCTCGCTGGCTTTGGAAGTTCTGGTATACCGATAGCGGGTCCACGATGCGCCATTTCGCAAAGTTATCGAGCAGCAGCGTCTTCTTATCCTGCGTAATCACGTCCTGGGCGCTTGAGTCATAATCCAATAGCCGTTTGTCGAAATAGGTGACTTCCTGTACGAACGGCACTTTTACATACAATCCTGGGTTCGTGATATTTTTCACCGGTTTCCCAAGTTGGACGACGATGGCATTCTGTGTCACGTCGACGACAAAGAGAGGGGACGCTCCCAGCACGAACAATGCAACGACCAGGGCAATGATTGCAATCACAATACCTTGCTTGGTCATGGTTGGGGTTCCTCGATTGCCGGTTTGGGAACGGGTTTTGAGAGACGATCCAAAGGAAGATAGGGCAAAACGCGTTCGCCGCCCTTTCCATCGATGATCACTTTTTCGACGTTCGGAAGGATTTCTTCCATGGTTTCGATGTAAATGCGCTTACTGATGATGTCTTTGGCCTGGCTATATTCCTTCAGTGTGGCCAGGAACCGATTCGCCTCGCCTTGAGCGCGGTTGAGCCGGGCCTGCGCGAAACCCTTCGCTCGGTTGACCAATTCGGCGGCTTCGCCTTTTGCCCTGGGAATGATGTCGTTGCGATAGCCCTGCGATTGATTGATCAGTTTTTCGCGGTCTTCTTTCGCATTGGTCACATCTTTGAAGGCGGCCGCCACGGCCTCAGGCGGATTGACGTCCTGGAGCTGCACGGCGGCGATCTGAACGCCGGCATGGTAGTCATCGAGGATGCTTTGAAGTAAGACCATCATGCTTTGCTGAATCTCGGCTTTTCCGGTGGTCAACGCCTCGTCGATCCTGCTCTTGCCGACCACTTCACGCATCGAAGCCTCGGCGGCCTTCCCAATGGTCTCGTGAATATCCGCCACGTTGAATAGATATTCGCTCGACTCTTTGATCTTGTACTGGACGATGAACTCGATGGCGAGAATGTTCATATCGCCGGTCAGCATGAGGGCTTCCTGAGGGACCATCTGTTGGCGGCCTTGTTGATTGGTCCGGAACCCGACCTCCACG